>QNAP01000001.1 GCA_003641795.1 Thermotogae bacterium
CTTGTTAGGTTACTCTCTCAACGACACTATCGTCGTTTATGACAAGATACGGGAGAACATGCGGAAGATGAGAGGAAATCCACCCGAGAAGATCGTTAACACGAGTATAAACCAGGTTATCGTGCGCTCTTTGAATACCAGCATCACGACGTTCATAGTAGTACTCTCGCTACTGCTCTTTTCTGGTAAGGTGTTACAATCCTTTGCCTTTGGGTTGGTTGTGGGTGTGATCGTCGGCACCTACTCTTCGCTTTACATAGCTAGTCCGATCGTCATAGGCTGGTTGAAGCGCAGTTGGAGGTAAAGAAAGGGGGTAACGTGTTCAACGTGTCGAACTTAGAAGAGATGATATACGAGGCCTACAAGATGGGAGCCTCAGATCTTCACTTGTCCGTGGGTGTAGTTCCCACGATACGCTTGCATGGCGAGCTAAAATCCTTTGGAGAGATGGAACCCCTGAGTCGTGAAGCACTGGTGTCTGCCCTCGACCTGTTGATGGAGTCCAAGGGTATCAAACAAAGGGTTGAGTCTCTTGAGCAGAAGGAGCTGGACTTCTCTTTCGGTATAAAGAATGAGGTACGCGTGAGGACCAATCTTTACTTTGAGCGTAATGAACCCGCCGTTGCTTTTCGTATGATACCCCGCAAGATCAAATCGCTCGATGAACTCGGGTTGCCTCCAATTCTAAAGGAAATGTGTGAACACGACAGGGGATTCGTGCTGGTAGTGGGCCCCACGGGAAGTGGGAAATCAACGACACTCGCGGCCATGCTTGATTACATCAACGCCTCTAAACCCGTTCATATCCTAACCATAGAAGATCCTATCGAGTATGTTCATGACAACAAAGTGGCTCTGGTCCATCAGCGCGAGGTTGGTCAGGACACCACTTCGTTTGCTGATGGATTGAAGTACGCGTTAAGGCAAGATCCCGATGTCATACTTGTAGGTGAGATGAGAGACCTCGAAACCATGGAGCTTGCCCTCACCGCTGCAGAGACAGGTCATCTGGTCTTCGCCACCGTGCACACCAATTCTGCACCCCAGACACCAGAAAGGATCATCGGTGCGTTCCCCCCACATCAACAAAACCAGGTCGCGGTTCAGCTCGCCAATACTCTCGTAGGGATCGTTTACCAGCGGTTGGTTCCCCGTGCGGATATGCCAGGACGCGTCGCCGTGCTGGAAATACTAATCGCGAACAACGCCATAAAAAACTTGGTACGTGAGATGAAGTTCCACCAAATCGAATCTATCATGCAAGCTAGCGGTAGGCTGGGAATGGTGGTATTCGATGATGCACTCTTCGACGTTTACAGGCGAGGGTTGATCAGCAAAGAAAGCTTGAAACTCTTCGCCAGAAATTTTGACTACTTGCAAAGGAGAGCAGGAGTACTCTGAGATGCTCGAATCGGAACTGGAGAGAATCATAACCCTTTTGAAGGAGAAAAAGCGCGATCTAGAAGGAAGGATCGCAGAAGGTGGTCTCGCTCCTCAAGAAATAGTAGAAGTGGGCCGCGAGATAGCAAGAACGAGTGAAATCATATCGCTTTATGAAGAGAAGAAGAGACTGGAGACAGAAATTGGAGACTGGAAGGCGATGTTGGACGAGATCGAGCAAGACCAGTTGGATGAGCTGGATGAAACCATCGCGCAGCTTGAAAAGAGGTTAGAACATGTTGAACTAGAGCTTCTGCGATTGATTCTTCCACCTGATTCTTTGGAAGAAAGAGACGTGATACTGGAAATCCGTGCTGGAACAGGTGGGGAAGAGTCGGCGCTCTTCGCAGCAGATTTACTGAGGATGTACTCTAGATATGCTGAAAGAAGGGGCTGGAGCACGAACACTGTCGATGCTTCCATCACGGACTTGGGTGGTTTCAAAAGTGTCATCGTGGAGATCAATGGGCGAGGAGCTTTTAGCAGGTTACGTTATGAAAGTGGGGTTCACAGGGTTCAGCGCGTTCCAATCACAGAAAGTGGAGGACGTATACACACCTCTACGGCCACGGTGGCAATCCTACCGAAGGCAACGGAGGTAGACATAAGAATAGATCCGAAAGATCTCAGAGTAGAGGTTTTCAGGGCTTCGGGTCATGGAGGACAGCATGTGAACCGCACAGAATCAGCAGTTCGTATCACACATATACCCACAGGAGTTGTGGCAACTTGCCAAAGCGAACGTTCACAGCACCAAAACAAAGAGCGCGCCCTTGAAGTCCTGAGGGCACGTCTCTATGAGCTTGAAAGACAGAAGCAACGATCGGAGCTCGATGAGCAACGACGTGAACAGATAGGTTCGGGGGACAGAAGCGAGAAGATACGCACCTACAACTTCCCTCAAAATCGTGTCACCGATCACAGAATCAACTACACTACCTACAGGCTTCGGGAGATCCTCGACGGTGATCTCGATGAAATCATCGATAGATTGGTATTTCACGAAACCGTGAGGAGATTCAAGTTGCTTCTCGAACAAATAGACTCAGAGGTGTGATGATGAATGAAAGTATTCGCAGTGGATCTTGGAGGTACCTTCATCAAAGTTGGAGTGGTGGATGAAAAAGGTTCGATACGTTGGAAGCGTTCGGTGAAGACACCACCACCGGGTAGACCTTTAGAAACGGTTTCTACGCTGGCCAAGCTTTTACGGGAAGCTCAACATGAGTTCCAGATATCGTACATCGGCATAGGGTGTCCGGGATCCATAGATCGAGACCAAGGTCTTGTACGATATTCCCCTAATCTCGACTGGCACGATTTTCCGCTGGCAGAGGCGCTCTCCAAGGAAACAGGACTGGAGGTCTACGTGGAAAACGATGCCAACGCCTTCGTCCTCGGAGAGAAGTGGTTTGGAGCCGGTAAGAATTGTGAGCACATTGTGGCGCTCACCTTTGGCACGGGGGTTGGCGGAGGAGTGATCTCCCATAATATCTTGATAACGGGGTATCTGGGTATCGGTGCAGAATTGGGGCACGTCATTGTAGAGCCCAACGGCCCACAGTGTGGTTGTGGAAGCTATGGATGTCTCGAGGCGATCGCTAGTGCGAGATCGGTGGCGAGGCTTGCTACTGAAATGGTGGAAAAGTATCCCGACTCCGTGTTGAGCGGGTTGGATCGGATAGCGGCGGAAGATGTGTTCGCCGCCTACCGAAAAGGTGACAAGCTGGCAAAGATACTTTTGGAAAGAGTTACTCACGGAATAGCGAGGGCTGTAGGTGCATACGTTCAGTTTTTCAACCCCCAGCTGATAGTCTTTGGTGGAGGACTAGCGAGGTCTTCCGACGTTTTGATACCACTCGTTGAGGAAAAAGTGCCGCTTTACGTAATGCCTTCGTTTCTGGGAACTTTCAAGATCGTACAAAGCCAGCTTCTGGAAGATGCTGGTATAAAGGGGGCTGCTTCCATAGTTTTTCAGAGAAAACTAACTTAGGGAGGGGGAACTTCCGTGCTGAGCCGGAGTTTCATGGAGTTGGAGGACACTTACGGTGCCCACAACTACAAACCCATACCTGTGGTGATCGAGCGCGGTGAAGGTGTATGGGTGTGGGACGTGGAGGGTAGACGGTATATCGACATGCTTTCATCTTACTCCGCGTTGAATCACGGACACAGGCATCCGAAAATACTGAAGGCGTTGAAGATGCAGTTAGAAAGAGTTACTCTCACTTCCAGGGCGTTTTACAACGACATGTTGGGGCGTTTTGAGAAGAAGCTCGCCGAGACAGCCGGGTATGACAAGGTGTTACCGATGAATACGGGTGTCGAAGCCGTGGAAACGGCTTTAAAGATCGCTCGAAAATGGGGATATCACAAGAAGGGTGTTCCAAAATACGAGGGGAATATCATCGCAGCTTCGGGTAATTTCCACGGTAGAACGATCACCGCGATATCCTTCTCCACCGAGCCTCAATACAAAAATGGGTTCGGCCCCTTTACTCCAGGTTTCAAAATCGTCCCTTATGGCGACGCAAAAGCAGTGGAGGGGGCAATAGATGAGAAGACCATAGCGATGATCGTGGAGCCAATCCAAGGTGAAGGTGGCGTCGTCTTACCACCGGAGGGCTATCTGAAGCAGTTGCGGGAGATCGCCGACCAGAATGGAATTCTTTTGATCTTCGACGAGATACAGACTGGTCTTGGAAGAACGGGAAAGCTCTTCGCATGGCAATGGGAAGATGCGAGACCCGACATACTCGTGTTGGGGAAGGCACTTGGAGGCGGTGTTTACCCGGTTTCCGCGGTATTGGCAGATAACTCTGTAATGGAGGTTATGACCCCTGGAGACCATGGTTCCACCTTCGGTGGCAATCCTTTGGCTGCGGCAGTTGGAATCGCCGCTTTGGAGGTTTTGGAAGAGGAAGAACTCCCTGCCAGAGCGCGAGAGCAAGGAGAGTATTTCATCGCGAAACTCAGGGAGATCAAGAGCGAATACGTGAAGGAAGTGAGGGGGAAAGGTTTGCTCATTGGAGTGGAGATCAAACCGGAATACGGCTCTGCAAGGCGATTCTGTGAGAAGCTTGCCAAATTAGGTGTGCTGAGCAAAGAAACCCACGAGCAGGTGATAAGGTTTGCACCTCCGTTGGTGATCAAGTGTGAGGAGATCGATTGGGCACTGGAAAGAATCGAGAGAGTGTTGGCAGAAGCCTTGTAAAAGAGATAGTGGGGTGGTGAAATGATAGATCGGTACAGCCTTTCTCCCATGAAGGAACTTTGGACTCTAAATGCCCAATACCAACGTTGGTTCGAAGTGGAGCTGGCTGTAATAGAGGCTTATGAAGAGGTCGGCATCGCACCACGTGGAACGGCACGGACCATAAGACGGAAGGTTCGAATAAACGTTCCAGCGATTCTGGAGATAGAGAAGGGAACACACCATGACGTAGTTGCCTTCGTAAAGCACGTGGTTACCCAACTGGGCTCAGAAGGTCGCTTTTTCCATTTTGGGCTCACTTCCTCCGACGTGGTAGACACGGCGCTTTCTATGGCATTGAGAAGATCGTGTAGACTCATTCTCGAACAGTTGGAGGAGTTGCTCCAAGTGCTGTGGAATTTGGCGTTGCGATACCGTAATACCATCACTGTGGGCAGAACCCACGGCGTGCATGCAGAGCCCACCAGCTTCGGTTTAAAGGTGCTGGGCTGGTATGCGATGATGATGAGAAATCGGGATAGACTCGAGAGAGCACTCGAAGACGTTTCCTTTGGAAAGATATCGGGAGCGGTTGGTAACTACGCCCACGTAGATCCGAAAGTAGAACGTATTGCTCTCGAAAAGTTATCCCTTCGTCCCATCCCAGTCAGCACCCAGATAGTGCCGCGAGACGTTCATGCCGCGTTTGTTCAGACGTTGGCGCTTCTGGGGTCATCCGTAGAAACTCTGGCTGTAGAAATTAGACACCTTCAACGAACAGAGGTTTTGGAAGTAGAGGAAGCTTTTAAAGAAGGTCAGAGAGGTTCATCAGCTATGCCTCATAAGCGCAACCCCATTCTCAGTGAAAGACTCTGCGGTCTTTCGAGGCTCTTGAGATCTTACGCCCTCGTTGCCCTCGAAAACGTTCCCTTGTGGCATGAGCGAGACATCTCTCATTCATCTGCAGAACGGTTCATCTTCCCGGATGCCACAGGCGTTGCCTATTACATATTGGTAACACTCAAGCATTTAGTGGAAGAGCTGAAGGTGAACAAAGAGACGATGCGCCAGAATCTCGATATCACTGGTGGCTTGATCTATTCGCAGCGTGTGTTGAACACGTTGATAGGATCCGGAATGGACCGTGAGACCGCGTATAAAATCGTTCAAGAACTTTCGAAAAGAGCGTGGGAAAGTGGGGAGAATTTCTACCATCTTGTGACATCAGACCCGAGGATAACGAGCGTGATCGATTCTGAAGAGTTGGCGGAGCTTTTCAATCCGGAGTATTACTTGAGAAATATAGACAGAATATACAATAGATTTAAGGAGGTTGGTGGATGCGAAGAGTAGTTATCTTTGGTTTGCAGTGGGGCGATGAAGGAAAGGGAAAAGTGGTAACCTACTTTTCCCGAGAATTCGATTGGGTTGTGCGCTACAGCGGAGGCAGTAACGCGGGTCATACCGTGGTTTACAGCGATGATACGAAAGTGATAAATCATCTCGTGCCCTCCTTCGATATTCGTTCGCGCGCGTGCGGTTACATTGGGCCTGGAGTAGTTCTTGATCCCCTGGAACTTGTGAAAGAGTTGGGAGAGCTGGAGCGGATTTTCGGAGGAATCGGTGAGAGGTTGAAGATATCCAATCTCTGCCATGTTGTTCTGCCTCCACACAAAGAGATAGACGCGTCCATAGATGTGAAACGTTCTTGTTCCCTCAGCACTACGCGGCGCGGGATAGGACCTGCGTTGGCAGATAGAGCTTACAGAATTGGTCTCAGGCTTGTGGAACTTTTGGAAAGCGGCTCCCAGCGAAAGATGGAAGAATACTCCAAAGATTTAAAAGTACTCTACGGTGTGGAGTGGCGTGATTACACCACCGTTTTGGAGGCGGTGGAACGCCTCAAGCCGCATGTGATCGATCTCATGACATCAAAGCGCCTACTCGAGGAGTCGTCGATTCTCTTTGAAGGCACGCAAGGAGTACTTTTAGATGTGGATATTGGAACCTATCCTTACGTTACATCTTCAAACTGCGGTGTGACGGGCATAGAACCTGGTCTGGGTTTTCCAGTTTCCCTCGACGAGAGGCTGGGAGTTTTCAAAGCTTATACCACTCGTGTCGGTGCAGGACCGTTCCCAACGGAGCTTCCAGGCTTTGAGGGAGATGAGCTTAGGGAGCGTGGACATGAGTTTGGGGCCACGACTGGCAGAAAGCGGAGATGTGGTTGGCTGGATCTGCCCTTGGTCAGGTTTGCAAACGAAGTTTCCAAAACCACAGGAATGATTCTTACAAAGGCCGATGTGCTCAACGGAATCGATCAACTGAGGGTATGTGTTGCCTACAAGATCGGTGGCAGATTAGTGGAAGTGCCTTCGGACCTCTCAGTTTTGGAAAGGGTGACCCCCATGTACGCGGATGTAAAACCTTGGCAAGATCTGCGAGATCCTGCTTTCGAGAAATTTGTGAAATTTGTCGAGGAGGAAACAGGAGTGCCCGTACGCTACGTCTCCACCGGGCCGGGTGTGGATGAAATGGTGGCGAGGTGACTCTGCAATGATTCGAAGGATAAAAGGAACCGAGGATATATACGGTGGAGAGATCGCGTTGTGGCGTTTCGTAGAACAGCGATTCATCGAAGTGGCTCAGCATTATGGATATGAAGAAATTCGAACGCCCATCTTGGAACATGCTGATCTCTTTGTTAGAAGCGTGGGAGAAGATACGGACATCGTCAGGAAGGAGATGTACATCTTCGAAGATCGTGGGGGTAGGAAGATTGCCTTGAGACCGGAAGGCACCGCTGGGATTGTGAGAGCTTACATTGAACACGGGATGACGCGTTTAGGGTCGCCTCAGAAATTCTTTTACATCGGTCCCATGTTTCGGTACGAGAAACCTCAGGCAGGAAGACAGCGTCAGTTTCATCAGCTCGGTGTGGAAATATTTGGAAGTCCCAGCCACACTGCCGATGCGGAAATGATCGCACTGGCTTTTCGCTACTTTCAATCCTTGGGACTTGAAAAACTCGCGGTCCACATCAACAGCATAGGATGTCCCAAATGCCGTCCAACGTACAAGGAAGCTCTGAAAAGATATTACTCGAATCATCTTGAAGGGCTTTGCGATGATTGCAAAGTTCGTTATAGAAGCAATATATTGCGTCTTCTTGATTGCAAGATAGACACCGAGTTGGCGGAGAACGCGCCACGGTCCGTTGACTTTTTATGTAGCGAATGTAAAGCGCACTTCAATGGATTAACAGAAGAACTGAGAAAACTCGGTGTTGAATTCGTAGTGGACCATCGACTTGTTAGGGGACTGGACTACTACACCAGAACAACCTTCGAGATCAAGCATGGAGGTCTTGGAGCACAAGACGCCATCTGCGGAGGAGGACGATACGACAACTTGGTGGAAGAACTTGGCGGAAGGAGTACACCTGCCACTGGCTTTGCAGCAGGTATTGAGCGGATCGTGTTGGCACTTAAAGCAGAAAGAAAGGTTCCTCCAGCGGAGGAAAAGAGATTGTTCGTAGCCGCTGCGGATGCATCGGTCAGAGAAAGGGTTCTGCAGATTGCAGAGCAACTTCGAAGTCTCGGACTGGCTTCGGAAGTCGACGTGATGGATAGAAGTCTTTCAGCTCAAATGAAGTATGCCGCAAGGAAAGGTTATCGACACGTCATAATCATAGGCGAATCCGAAGTGGAAAGCGATACCCTCACCTTGAGAGATATGAGAACCGGTGAGCAACGTCGAATACCTCAAGAAAGGTTGAAAGAAGAAGTCCTTGGAAATTAAGAAGAGCAATTCCCGCATATTTGCTATATTATTGTGAATAATTGCCAATAACGTGGTATAATCTCCGCAAGGAGGTGATAATCGTGAGAAAATCGCCGTATGAACTTTTGAAGTGGCTCGATTCAAAGCCGAGAATCCAAGAAGTTCGGACCCTTGCCAAAAAGCTTGGAGTAAGGTTGAAAAGGACCATGAAAAAGCGGGATATCATCAAAAAGCTGAGAACCGCGTTGAAAGAACGGCTGAAAGCTGAGGAGGCGCGTTCAAGCGCGACTTCGGTACTCGAGAGTAGTGCCGGGAATGCCGTTCGAGAGTATCCCAAGCAACCTCGCTTGCCAGAAAGTTACAACAAGGACAAGTTGGTGCTCCTTCCAGTCAATCCCAATTGGATCTACGCTTATTGGGACTTCTCTCGAAAGACCCGAGAATCGGTGCAAAAGAAGGCAGGCAACGTGAGGTTCGTGATACGCCTCCACGATGTTACCTATGTAATATTCAACGGTTTCAATGCCCATCGTAGTTTCGAGGCGGATGTGGATCTGGACTGGGGGAATTACTACTTTCAGGTGCCCAATCCCAACGCAGATTACTTGTGCCAGTTGGGATACATAGAAAATGGGCGATTCGTTCCGCTTTTGGCAAGCAACGTGGTTCGAACTCCGCCGATTTCTCCTTCTGATAAAAAAGAAGAGATTTGGATAAAGATTTCTAAGGGCAAACGATACAGCAAGACTAGTGAAGGTATGGTGGAGAAACCCGTTGAACGGGCTGTTGGAAGTTCACAATGGCCAAACGTCGGTCCCGTCGTGGAAGCTTCAGGTGGAGGGGCGTTTATTTGGCGCATGGTGCGTGAAGGGCGTAGTGGGGGTACCCTGTGATGAAATCCCGATCTAAGGGACATCTGGTATTGGTGCTCCATGCTCATCTTCCGTACGTACGCCATCCGGAATTCGAGGAATTCATGGAAGAGCGGTGGTTTTTCGAGGCTGTCACGGAGACTTACATACCATTGATAATGGTTTTCGAGCGACTTCAAAAAGATGGTATTGACTTCAAACTGACCATGAGCCTTACGCCTCCTCTTTTGGAAATGTTTGCCTCGCCCGACCTGCAGAAAAAGTACGAGCGTCACATGGAGAAACTAATAGAACTGGCAGACAGAGAAGTGAAGCGCACGAGGGAAGAAAACCCACGGGTTCACGAGTTAGCCCTCTATTACTCTCGACACTTCAGAGAAATACTCGATACGTACCGGCGCTACGGTAAGAACCTGACAAATGGGTTCTTGAAATTCCAAGAGAGTGGAAACCTTGAGATCATAACATGTAACGCCACTCACGCGTTTCTGCCACTTTTGAGTCGACACAAGAGCGTGGTGAAGTCACAGATTGAAGTGAGCGTGCAATCCCACGAAAATCGATTGAAAAAACGTCCGAAAGGGATATGGCTTGCCGAATGTGGCTACTATCCTGGGGTCGACAAGTTTCTTTCTCATTTCAGGTTGGAATATTTCTTCGTAGACTCTCACGGATTGTGGTACGCCGATCACCAACCTCGTTATGGTGTCTACAGACCTGTGGTAACACCTGAAGGTGTTTTCGTTTTCGCTCGCGATCCCGAGTCCAGCGAGGAAGTGTGGAGCGCACAGGTAGGGTATCCCGGCGATTCTCGTTATCGAGAATTTTACAGGGATGTCGGCTTCGACAGAGAATTGGAATATATCCGGCCTTACATAGATCGTAGCGGCGAGCGGATAAACACAGGGATCAAGTATCACAGGATCACGTCTAAGGGAATTGACCTGTCTAAAAAGGATTATTACGCTCTGGCAGACGCTATTGCTGCCGTCAAAGAGCATGCCGCAGACTTCGCAAGGAAGAAAGAACGGCAAATCGATCGTCTCTACAAACTCTTCGATGGAGTTGAACCTGTGATTGTCGCACCCTTTGATGCAGAACTCTTCGGCCATTGGTGGTACGAGGGCCCGCTCTTTTTGGAGGAGCTCTTTAGAGTCCTCTCACAAAGGACGAGTGTCATTCCAAGCACACCTTCGGAGATCTTGGCCACTTACGACGAATACCAAATGCTCACTCCCGCGGCTTCTACCTGGGGAGCCAACGGATACTTCGAAGTGTGGTTGAACGGAAGCAACGATTGGATATACAGGCACTACGACGAGATGGCGGAGCGCATGGAAGAAGTAGTGCAACTCTTCCATACACCTACACCGTTGGAAGAGAGATGTTTGAACCAAATGCTGCGAGAGCTATTTCTTGCGATTTCCAGCGATTGGGCGTTCATCATGACTACGGGAACCACTGTGGAATACGCGAAGAGTCGTGTGATAACACATGTTCTTAGGTTTCATCAACTCTACGGTCAGCTCAAGAGTGGTAGAATAGACCCAGATTATTTGAAGGAATTGGAATGGCAAGATGCCATCTTTCCTTGGCTGGATTTTAGGACCTTCAAAGTGTAAAGGAGGTATCGAAAAGTGCAGAGAACGATCAGTAAACTTTTGGAGATCAGATGGCATGGACGAGCAGGACAAGGCGCTAAGAGCGCTGCACAGATACTCGCTGAAGCTGCTTTAGCTGAGGGGATGTACGTTCAAGCTTTCCCTGAGTACGGCGCCGAGCGTTCTGGAGCTCCAATGAGGGCATTCAACAAGATCAGTCCACGTTACATCAGATCACATTCACCGGTTCTCAATCCTGACGTGGTGCTTGTACTTGATGACACACTTCTTGGAGTTATACCCGTTACCGATGGTATGAAAGAGGACTCCGTACTGATAGTAAACACTTCTCGAAGCGTCGACTGGGTGAAAAATAAGACAGGCTTTTCTGGGAAGATCTGTATCGTTAGGGCGACCGATATAGCCTTTGAAGAAACCGGCAGAGGGATGCCAAACACCTCCATGTTAGGTGCGTTGGTAAAGGTGACAGGCACAGTCTCCCTTGAAACCGTAGAGCAAAACATTCAAGGAACGTTGGAAGGCAAGATTCCAGCGAAAGTTCTGGAGGGTAACCTTAGAGCGCTTCGGAGGGGATTCGAGGAGGTGACCTGCGGTGGCTGATCTCAAGAAATGGCACGAACTGCCCATTGGAGGGGTGATCGATAAGCCTGCAACAGCTCTGGCTTACAAAACCGGCAGTTGGAGGGTTATGAGGCCTATTTGGCACGAAGACAAATGTACAAGCTGTATGATGTGCTGGTTGCATTGTCCAGACAATTCCATCGTTGTCAAGGGTGGAAAGATGACAGGAATCGACTACGAGTATTGCAAAGGGTGCGGTGTGTGCGCCAGTGTTTGTCCAGTGAAGGCCATAGATATGGAACCGGAAACCAAGTTCCTCGAGGAGGCGGAGTAGCCATGGTGGAGACCAAAAAATTGGCTTTAACGGGAGCGGAGGCCGTCGCCAACGCAATGAGGCAGATAGCTCCGGATGTGGTGGCTGCCTATCCTATCACACCTCAAACCCCCATCGTGGAATATTTCTCTAAATTCGTGGCCGACGGTCTCGTGGATACCGAATTGATTCCGGTAGAGAGCGAGCACAGCGCCATGAGCGCCGTGGTGGGCGCGGCCGCCGCTGGTGCGCGGGCGATGACGGCTACCAGTGCCAACGGTCTGGCTTTGATGCACGAGATCGTTTACATCGCTGCGAGCTTACGTCTTCCCATAGTGATGCCGGTAGTTAACAGGGCACTGAGTGGTCCTATAAATATCCACTGCGATCACAGCGATACCATGGCGGAACGTGATTCTGGTTGGGTGCAGTTCTTCGTTGAAAACGCCCAAGAAGCTTATGATTTAACACTCATCGGCCTGAAACTTGCGGAACATCCGGATGTACAGCTACCGGTGATGGTCAATCAAGACGGGTTCATCATTTCACACGGTGTGGAACCCGTGGAACTCCTTCCTGACGACATGGTAAGAAGTTTCGTGGGTGAAAGGGAACCCGTCTATTCCCTGCTTGATGTGGAAAATCCTGTGACTTTTGGTCCCTTAGACCTCTACGATTACTACTTCGAACACAAACGTCAGCAAATTGCGGCCATGGAGAAAGTCTTCGAAGTGTTTCCAAAAGTTGTGGAAGAATTTGAGAAGATTTCTGGGCGTCGTTACGCTTGCGTCGAAGCCTACAGGCTGGACGACGCCGAACATGTGATGGTGGCTTTGGGATCGACCTGCGGTACTATAAAGGATGTGGTTGACGAACTGAGAGAAGAGGGCAAGAAGGTGGGACTGTTGAAGCTGTGGATGTTCCGACCTTTCCCAAAAGAGCAGGTACAGCGCTATCTCTACGGTAGGAAGAGTGTAGTGGTTCTCGACAGGTCTGCGAGCTTTGGTGCCGAAGCGCCGCTATACGCTGAAATCAAATCCGCACTTTACGAATCTCCCACGAAACCTTTGATAGGTTCCTACATCTACGGATTGGGTGGAAGGGAGATCCTTCCGCGACACATACGCCAAGCTTTCGAAGCGGCTATTAATGGAGATCTGCTCGCCGACGGGCAGGGCTATCTGGGTTTGCGAGAATGAGGGGGTGTTGAATCATGGCGGTAAATCTGAAGCAGCTTGCTGTAGAATTCGAGGATCCTAACAAGATTGGTATCACCAGTGGCCACCGTCTTTGTCCGGGTTGTGCAGCTCCGATGACGGCGAAAATGGCTTTGATGGTAGCAAAACATCTCGGATACGACGTGGTGGTAGGGCTCGCCACGGGATGTCTCGAGGTTTCAACCACCATCTTCCCATACAGTGCTTGGAGTGTACCTTACATTCACAACGCCTTCGAGAACGTAGCGGCCACCATCAGCGGTGTAGAAACCGCTTATAGGGCTCTCAAAAAGCGCGGAAAATTGAAAAGAGAGAAACCCATAAAGTTCATAGCTTTTGGTGGGGATGGAGGTACCTACGACATAGGTCTCCAAGCGCTTTCTGGAGCTGTTGAAAGGGGTCACGACTTTCTCTACATCCTTTATGATAATGAGGGTTACATGAACACCGGAAACCAGAGATCGGGTTCTACACCTCCGGGTTCTTACACCACCACCGCTCCAGTGGGCAAGAAACTGCCTGGCAAGCCCCAACTCAAGAAAAACATCGTGGAAATCGTGGCAGCACATGAGAATGTCTATGCAGCAACAGCCACGGTGGGTGAGCCTATAGATTACATGAACAAGGTGGAGAAAGCGCTTAACTTCGAGGGGCCGTCTTTTATAGCGGTTCTCTCACCGTGTGTCAGGTTTTGGCGGATACCCAATGACGCTGCCGTTTCTATAACGAAGTTGGCAGTTCAGAGCAAGTATTGGCCTTTATACGAAGTTGAAAAGGGTGTCTACAGAATAACCAAGAAGCCCCGGAGTTTCAAACCGATCAGAGATTTCTTGGAGCAGCAAGGAAGATTCAGGGCTTTGCTTAGTAGGCCCGATGCCGACAAGGTTATCTCCATGCTCCAAGATTACGTCGATAAGAGGTGGGAAAGACTTCTGGCATTGGAAGAAGCTACGAAGGATAAGCCTGCCCGATGATTTGGTGCGTTTCTATTATGCACCCAGCTGAAAAGACAGCTCTGAACGGAGGAGAGATATCGGATGAGAAGATGGTTTGTTAAACGTCAGAAGATCATCATCTGGAGCATTGCCATCGCCTTTGCCCTTGGGGTTATTTGGTGGGCCGTGGCGGGATTCATTTCAAGGAGAGCTCCCCAAAGCACATCCAATACAGCTGTGGAATTTTCACCTGAAGACGCCCTTGCTTACTTGACCAAGAACGGCACCCCGCTGGACCATGATTACTGGGTGTTCGATGGGGAGTTGGAGCTAACCTTTCAAGATACCATCGATTATTACCGGGCGCTTGGAGCGCAGCTGGACGACGTCTTCGATTACCCCGTTCTTCGTTCCAGCGTTCTCAAGAACCTCATCGATCAGAAAATCGTCCGCTATTACGCTGCACATCACGGACTCTTGCCGTCGAGAGATGAAGTTACAGCGGAGTTGGAAAAGCAAGTGCAACAACTCCTTTCGGATGAGCAAAGTAAGCAATACTTTCTCTCTCGATATGGCAGTGTGGACAATCTGAAGAGGCGCCTTAAGCCGCGTATAGAAAGCTCCTTGATCCTTTCAAGGGTGAGAAATACGGTCGTTAACGTAACCGATAGCGATGTGGAGAGTTACTACGATAAAAACCGGGACACGATAAGGCAGGAATACGAAGAGGCCAAAGTGAAACACATCCTGGTCTCTGATGAAGCCACTGCTCAACGTTTGAAAGACGAGATCTTGGCGGGTACTATGACCTTCGAAAAAGCAGCCAGCGAATTTTCTTTGGATCAACAGACAGCGCTCCAGGGTGGGGAGCTCGGTTGGATCAAGCACGGACAAACGGTTCCAGAGTTCGAAAACGCCATCTTTAGCGCTACCCTTGGAGAACTGGTGGGACCCGTTAGAACGGTTTACGGGTATCATCTTCTGGAGGTTGAGGACAGGGTCAAACTTGACAACTTCGAAGATCTGAAAAACGCAACACAGGTTTACAGCGAGATAAAGGCCAAGATAGAAGACGAGCGATTTCGGAAATGGAAGGAGGGGTTCATCACTTCCGAAAAGCTCGCGTGGGTAATAAACGACGAGATCATGAAGGTTTACCTCGAATACTTGGAAGGGGACGACGAAAAGCACGAAGAGCTCTTCGAGTGCCTCGATTCCCAGCTCTTTTCCACCAGTGCCACTGACTCCACCGCTGTCGAGCTGGCAAAAGAAGTGGACGAACAACTGATGACCCTCTATATAACGCTTGCGGAAAAGATGAACGAAGAACTCAAAGAAGAAGAACTCGACTACACCCGTTTCGTCAACCTTATGGGTTCCGAGAACTTTGATGCTTCGCTTTTGGCTCAATCGACGGAGACGCTCTCCGAAAAAGCGAATGAATACATAAATCTCGCACAAGAAGCTACTTCTGAAAGTGTCGTGGATAGATACCTCGACGAGTATTTCAAGTATTACGATGCGTACTTGGTGAAGGATATATTGCATAGGCATCCAAATCTCTCCTTGGAGGAAGCCAAGAAGCGACTCGAAAGTGTGAAGTCGCGAATTCAAGAATTTGACAACAAGCGTAAGTTGGTACTTTACGCGCTTTACGAGGTGACACCTTCGTCGAGAAGAGTGGTTTCCAAGCTCTACGAGTTGGACCCGTCGAACATGGAGATACGCTACGCGTATTTTAAATCCCGATACGATACCATCAAAGACTACATCAAAGACCCGCAGATATATCAAGCTTACAGTCAGTATTTGCAGCCTGAAGTTATCGAGATAAGGACGGGTCTGGAAACATTGGCCTACTCTACTAAAGCTGCAACGGACCTCAGGATCTCAGCTTTGGAAGTTCTCGCCGAGATGAGCGAATCCATCGGTGACGTGAAGTCGGAACTCTCTTACCTGCGCACGTTGAAGGAAATCGATCCCGCTTACTCTGGCATAGACGAGATGATAGCATCGTTGGAAGAAGCCGTGGCAAAGGCGAGTACGACGACCTCAACCATAACGACACCTAGCGAGCTTTCGACACCATCAAACTAACTGAGGGTATCGTGATGAAGATATTTCTTGAAGGAGTCGAACGTGAGGACCTCGATCGTTTTGTCTCAGAAACTGATGAATTCTGCACCGATGCGGAATCGGCCGACCTGGTGGTGTTGAAAACACAAGGCGATTCGGCCAGCATTGGAAGACCATTGCTTGTGAAAACGGAGAACGGATGGCGTTTGATAACACAAGATCTTGAGATGACAATGAGTGACCTTGGATTGCTGAGAGCGGCATACGAAGTTCTTGTAAACGGTAAACATTTCTGGGAGATATTCGTCCATGTCGAGAGATTCAAAAAACTCGTGGGAAACCTTTTAAAAAGCCTCATCGTGATGATGGAAGTGGAAGACGAGAACGGCATGAGCCATTCTCAACGGGTTACTGACCTAGTTGTCGAATTCGCCAAGTTTTTGGGTCTTTCGGAAAGTGTGAGAGAGTTTCTACAGGATGCCACGATGTTGCACGATATAGGCAGGGTGGGGCTTGAGCAGCTCATGCTCTACACACCAACACGTCTCAGAGTGTTAGAAGATCACGAGTCGGATCATACGGTAGTGGGAAGCTTGCTCCTTGCAACACTGGAACATTTTGATGCATACGTTCCCATCGCAAGATCACACCATGAACGTTGGGACGGAAAGGGATACCCGGATGGTCTCAAAGGTGAACAAATACCGTATCTGGCGCGCATAGTGGCTATAGTGGACTGGTACGATTGGGCAACTACGACGGTCTCTTCAGAATTCGACTGGGGGCCTCTCGACAAGGAGGCAGCTCTGAAAAAGATAGAGGTCATGGCGGGAAAACATTTCGATCCTCATCTGGCAAAAACGTTTATAGAGTTCATGAAACAGAGGTGATGTTGTGTACCTACAGGATTTGATCACCGAATTGAACGACTTCTGGGAGCGACACGGATGCATTATCGATCAACCTTATGATGTGGAAGTCGGTGCTGGAACCTTTCATCCCTCCACCTTCTTCCGCGTTCTCGGTAGTGAACCATGGAAAGTGGCTTTTGTACAGCCTTGTCGTCGTCCCACCGATGGCAGATACGGCGAAAATCCCTACCGCATGCAGCGTTATTTCCAGTATCAAGTCATCGTGAAGCCGTCTCCAAAAGAATCGCAGCAGCTCTTCATAGATTCCCTCGTGCATCTGGGTATAGATCCAAAGAAGCACGAACTTCGATTCGTGGAAGATAACTGGGAATCTCCAACTTTAGGAGCTTGGGGCGTTGGCTGGGAAGTCTGGCTCGACGGCATGGAGA
This sequence comes from Thermotogae bacterium, assembly GCA_003641795.1. Classification (GTDB taxonomy): domain Bacteria; phylum Thermotogota; class Thermotogae; order UBA12178; family UBA12178; genus UBA12178. Next base: position 17,313 of record QNAP01000001.1, read on the forward strand.
TCACCCAATTCACTTACTTTCAGCAAATGGCTGGTTTCGAGCTCTCAAGCGTTCCCTTAGAGATCACTTATGGACTGGAGCGTATCGCCATGTTTCTCCAAAACGTTGAAAATCTCTTCGAAGTGCGCTGGAACGAGCACGTGACCTATGGAGAAGTCTTCAAAGAGAACGAGTATCAGTTTTCTGTATACAACTTCGAGATGGCCAACACCGAGATGCTCTTCGGACTCTTCAACGAGTATTACTCTGAGTGTGAAAGGCTTCTCGAGCGGGAGTTATACCTTCCCGCATACGACTTCGTCATGAAGTGCTCTCACACATTCAACGTGCTGGATGCCAGAAACGCCATCAGTCAGGTTCAACGCCAAGCATTCATTGGAAAGATCAGAGCGTTGGCTAAAAGATGTGCGGAAAGCTATCTCGGGTGTAAACAAAGGAGCGAGTCCAATGCAGGTGCTCTTTGAGATAGGCATCGAAGAATTGCCCGAGAGCGAGGTTTTCTCCATTGAGGAACAGCTCCGAACGATCACCCGGAAGGTCTTTGAAAATCATCGAGTGAATGTTTCGGATCTCGATGTTTTCGTGGCAGCTCGACGGATAGGATTTCTCGCGAAAGTCGCGGATTATCAGAGAGAAAACGTGCGCGAGAAACGAGGCCCGGCGCGTTCTATCGCCTTCGACAAAGAGGGACGTCCCACAAAGGCTTTGGAGGGCTTTCTCCGCTCCTGCGGAGTTACGCTGGACGATATAAAGGTGCGCGAAAATGATAAGGGTACTTACGTTTACGCGATCATCAAAGAGCCAGGCAAACCAACAGAAGAGATCTTGGACGAGGTCGTCGATGAAGTGGTCAGGAGCTTGCATTTTGCCAGGCCAATGAGGTGGGGGGAAAACGTCGGTCCTTTTGTTCGGCCGGTACATTGGATCGTCCTTTTGGCGAACGGTAGGCCAATGAAATTCTCCGCTTTTAAAGTGGTTTCCAATCGCGTGAGTTTTTCACATCGCTACCTTGGGATTCCCTTCACCGTGGATGATCCTTCCCAGTATTTAGATCTATGCCGTCGCCACATGATCGTTCCGAAGATCGCCGATCGGAGATCCAAAGTTGTGGAGCAGTTGCGAGAAGTGGAAGAGACTCGAGATGTAGAAATAGTGAAGGACAACGAGTTAATCGATGAAGTTGTGGCATTGACGGAATATCCCACCGCCTTTCTTGGAGAATTCAAAAGAGATTTTCTGGAATTGCCAGAAGAAGTAGTGAAAACCACTTTGAAGCATCATCAAAGGGTTTTCGCCGTGTTGAAAGATGGGAATCTACAGAATGCTTTCGTTGCCTTCGTTGATGGACCGAGAGAGCTTTCAGAGAGCGCGTCCGCTGGTTACTCTCGGGTGATTAACGCCAGGCTTGATGACGCCAAATTCTACTTTGAGCGCGATCGAAAAAGGAAACTTGCTGACTTCGTAGCCGATCTCGAAGGGGTGGTTTTCCAACACGATCTCGGAACGTTGAAAGATAAGGTTGGGCGAATACAGCGATTGAGTGCTTTCATACTGAAAGGACTCGGGAATAGGGATCCAAAGGTTGAATCTCTTGTAGATCGTGCGGCATTTCTTTCAAAAGCTGACACGGCGACCATGCTGGTCTATGAATTCCCGGAGCTTCAGGGTGTTGTGGGTAGGATATACGCTTCCATGGATGGCGAGCCCCAAGAGGTGTGCCAAGCCTTGGAAGAGCAATATCAAGATGTTCCGTCCGGCGTTGTGGGCGCGGTCGTATCAGTGGCCGATAAGATCGATACCATAGTCGGCAACTTCGCCGTTGGGAACGTACCCAGCGGTTCGAGAGATCCCTACGGTCTTAAGCGGAAGGCTATTTCTGTGGTGAAAACCCTCATCGGTTTTGAGTGGGATTTACCGTTAGACAAGCTTTTCCAGCGAGCACTCGAATTACTAAACATGGATCAAGAGGAAACACTTCGAGAATTGGACGAGTTCTTCAGGGTCCGACTGGAGGGTTTTCTGCAGGAAGAGAAGGGATTCGACTATGATGTTGTCCGTGCATCATTGGAACTTTCCAATAAACCGTTGAGAGCGTTTTTAAGTGCTACGGCACTTCAAGAAATCAAAGGATCGGATCTGTACGACGATCTGGTGGTGGGATTCGAACGTGTTTTCAACATCACTAAGAACCACACCGAGACGTATTTCGACTCGAGGCACTTCGTAGAAAAGGCTGAATTCGATCTATTCGAGGTCTTCCTTCAGGTGGAATCCGCTGTGGAAGACTTCATCGCGCACCTGGATTATCGTGGTGCGATGCGCAAGTTGGCCGAGTTGAGACGTCATATCGACAGGTACTTCGACGAAGTCTTCGTCATGGACAGAGATCTCTCCGTGAGGATGAACAGATTGTCGTTTTTGAAGAGGATCGCACTTTTGTTCAAGAAAGTCGGTGATCTGAACTGGCTCGAAAGATCCGAAGAAGAGCAATAAACAGAGGACAATAGAGGGTGATCCTGGTGAGAGTAAAAGACTGGATGGAAGAAAGTTTTCCACGATTCGAAGCTGATCTTCGCGTTGAGAAGATCAAAAGTGAGATCCAAGCGCTCGAGATACCGCTGGTGATCGCAGTGGACGAAAATGGCAAGTTGGTGGGTGTCGCCAACAAGTTCGATGTGCTTAGCGCACCGAAGGATTCGATCCTCAGAGATCTCGTTCATTTCGCCACCCATGTGGTTTCTGAAGATAGTTTTGTGGAGGACGCCATCGTTCTTCTCACCGATAGCAGGGAGTTCGCCTTACCTGTTGTGAACGATTCGATGAAGGTTTTAGGGGCGCTGACAGTCTTCGAAGTTTTGGAATCCATGATGGAGATGACTGCCATTGGCGAAAAAGGGTGCAGGCTCTCCCTGCTTTTGGAGGACGTGCCAGGTTCTTTAAAGCGCGTGGTGGATGTCCTGGTGGAGAGAGATATCAACATCCTCTCGATTCTCACGTATCCAGAGGGTGAAAGAAAGCACAGAGTGGTTCTGAGGGTAGATACTCTCGATGCGAGTTACATCAGCGAAATGCTGGATAAAGCTGGTATTGAGTACGATTCAGTGATCCCGGAGGAAGGCTTTGGTGAATGATGTGGTCTGGGCTCTTCTTATGGGTGGACTCCAAGGTGCAACGGAGTTCTTGCCCGTTTCCAGCTCTGGACATTTGTTGATCCTTTTCAACCTTCGATCTGTTGGTTCTGTGGATCATCTCTCGTTCATAACATTTCTTCACCTTGGAACGCTACTTGCAGTGGTACTCTTCGTTTACAAGGATATGCTCGCGCTGATTCGCGCACTGCGGGGGTTCGTAGCGCCCCTTCGCAGCTTCAAGCGAGATCCTGATTTCCGGGTCTTGGTGTACTTGTTGACGTCCACGATTATCACCGGAGTACTCGGAATATTTCTGGAGGCGTTCATCGACAGGATTTTCTCAAGCCTTTCATGGCAAGTAGGTCTTTTCTATCTGCTGTTAGCGGTGATACTCTTTGCTTCAGACAGAATGGAAGGAACGTTGCAAATGCACCAGATGGGATTCTCCAGAGCGTTGTTACTGGGCCTTCTTCAGTCTGCGGCACTTTTGCCAGGTATCAGTCGAAGCGGAATAACCATTTTCGCAGGCCTTCTTTTGGGGATGAGAAGGGTGGAAGCCCTTCGTTATTCATTTCTTCTGAGCGTGCCAGTGACAGCAGGGGCGGGTCTGTTGAAGTTGAGCCAACAGAGTCTTGATGCGCCTTCTATCGTTGCCCTTTTCACATCGATGTCGGTGGGATTGTTTGCTCTCGCGATCTTGAAAAAGACGACCCTGACAAAGCGCCTTTCCGTCTTCGGTTGCTATTGTGCTGTGCTCGGAATCTCAATTATACTGGGGGTGAATCTCTTGTGAAGATAGAAGTACTCGTTCCGGGTGGTATTTTGAGGTTGTCGGGTGTGGAAGCACCCTTCAGTACGGTAACGCTTCTTCGTGATACCCACAGGGTGATACTCGTAGATCCAGGTGGATATCCAACGCTGGGAAGGCTTCAAGGGCGTCTCTTGGAACTGAATTTGAGTGTTGACGACGTGACGGACATAATTCTCACACATTTTCATCTCGACCATGCCTTCAATAGCCTTTTCTTTCCGAAGGCTCGGGTCCTCGTTCATCCGGATTGGAAAACCAAAGATGCAAGGAAGTTTGGCGAACTCGTCGGTCGAACGTACGAGATCGTGGTTGAGAGCTGGAAGGAAATCGTAGACATCGTCGATGGGACCGAGCTCTTTGGTTCGATACGAGTATTCCACACCCCTTATCACAGTAGAGAGCACGTTTCCCTGATGGTTGAAACTGAGAACATGGGCTTGGTCTTCATACCTGGCGATATATGTGCCACTCGTCTGCAGTATTACGATATAATCAAAGGGTACAGAAAAGACGAAGTGGCTTGGTTCGTCTTAGAAAAAGCTTCCACAGCTAATTTTATAGTTTTTCCTCATGACGAACCGATGGAGCTTGGAAGAAAGGAGTGAGAAAAATGAGGGTTGCCTTTGTGAGTTATGAGGTCTATCCCTTTGCCAAAGTTGGAGGTTTGGCCGACGTTGCCGGTGCACTTCCGAAAGCTCTCAAAAAGCTCGGTGTAGATGTGAGAATCTTCATGCCAAAACACAAGGTTGTTGAAAAGAATGCAGAAAAAGTGGGAGTGAAGATAGAGAAGATAGCCTCCTCAATTGCGGTACCGTTCATCCAAGGAAACGGCATGGTGGATCTGTACAAATCAAAATTACCAAGGAGCGATGTAGAGGTTTACATGGTATGGAATGCCGATTACTTCGATTTTGACGAGGTGTATGGCGCTCCCGACCTAGGAAGACAGGCTGCTTTCTTCACTTGTGCCATCTTCAGCGTACTGAAAGAGCTGGATTGGAAACCCCACGTAGTCCACGCCAACGATTGGCAAACGGGTCTTTTGCCGGTGTACCTTAAGACGAACCTTCGCGACGATCCCTTCTTCACAGGTGCGAAGACTCTCTACACCATCCACAACTTGGGATATCAAGGAGTTTTTCCGAAAGAATACCTGGGCATCGCGGATCTTCCGGAGTATCTTTTCAACATCGACGCCCTCGAATTCTACGGTCAGATCAATTACATGAAGGGTGGACTGGTGTTTTCTGATATCATAAACACCGTATCGCCGACCTATGCCGAAGAAATTCAAACACCTGAGTACGGTGCGAAGTTGGATGGCATTTTAAGAACACGGAGTGCGGATCTTTACGGTGTTCTTAACGGTATCGATTACGAAGAATACGATCCCGCTACCGACAGGAGAATCTACGTCAACTTCGATCTGGATAACCTTGAGAGCAAGTATGCCAACAAATCGAAACTCCAAGAAGAGCTTGATCTGCCGGTAAGGGATGACGTGACATTGATAGGTGTCATCAGCCGACTTGTGGACCAAAAGGGATTCGATCTGTTGATAGAAGTGGCGGATTACTTGATGGTCTTGCCTGTTCAACTCGTCATTTTGGGTACAGGGGATCCAAGATACGAAACATTCTTCGAAAATCTCGCCCGAAGATATCCCGAAAAGGTCTCAGCGAATATAGCGTTCAACGTGGAACTGGCCCAGAAGATCTATGCGGGTTCGGACATTTTCCTCATGCCCTCCCGATATGAACCCTGTGGGCTGGGTCAGATGCTCAGTATGAGATATGGAGCGATCCCAGTTGTGCGTTATACAGGCGGGTTAGTCGACACGGTGAAAGAATACGACCCTGAAAAGCAGAGCGGGAATGGGTTCGGTTTCTACGAATACAAGAGTTCCGAGTTGTTGAAGAGTCTTCTCAAAGCAGTCTACTACCACCAGCAGGAGAAAGATCACTGGAAACAGCTGATGATCAACGCCATGACCACCGATTGTTCTTGGGAGAGAAGCGCTTCGGAGTATCTAAAACTCTACGAGAGTACAGTACAGTGATGAATGGGAGGTATGGAAGATGCCAGAGTTGAGAAAGGATCCCGTGATAAACAGATGGGTGATTATCTCCACTGAACGTGCCAAAAGGCCCCATGATTTCATGCTCCCCAAAGAAGAGAAAAAGGGAGGTTTTTGCCCCTTCGATTACGGTAACGAGCATACCACACCACCCGAAATCATGGCTTTCAGACCCGCTGATACCGAGCCTAACACTCCTGGTTGGTGGATCCGAGTCGTTCCCAACAAGTTCCCCGCTTTAGATCCCTCACTTGAACCAGAGCGCTACGGTCATGGGATGTACGATGCGATGAAAGGCTTTGGAGCGCACGAAGTGGTTATAGAGACTGCCGACCACAACACCAACATGGCGCTCATGAATCTCAAACAAGTCGAGGAAATTATTTGGGCTTACAAACATCGGTATGAAGCTTTGATAAAACGTGAGGGTATCAAGTACGTGCTGATTTTCAAAAACCACGGTTCGCTTGCGGGTGCATCCTTAGAGCATCCACATTCACAGATAATCGCGACCCCGATAGTCCCCAAAAGAGTTCACGAAGAGCTCGTCGGAAGCCGTGAGTACTATTCCTTCAAAGAACGTTGCGTTTTCTGTGATATGATAAATCAAGAACGCTTGGAGAACGCTCGAGTGGTGGAGATAAACGATGATTTTATCTCCTTTGAACCTTTCGCTTCGCGCTTTCCTTTCGAGACGTGGATCATGCCGCGTCGACATGTGCATAGCTTTAAAGATATCACGGACAGCGAGATAAAAGGTTTCGCTCAAATCCTGAGAAACACGTTATACAAGATCTACGTTGGATTAGATAACCCACCCTACAATTTCATGCTTCACACAGCACCGGAAACCGGTGAGGGGTCGGAGTACTACCATTGGCACCTTGAGATCGTGCCGCGACTTACGAAAGTAGCAGGATTTGAGTGGGGGTCCGGCTTTTACATCAATCCTACACCTCCAGAAGAAGCTGCAAAATTTCTCAGAGAGATAAAGCCGGGAGAGCAAAAGCTCAACAAACTCAAAGAATGAGATACTTTGTTTTCGGATTTCTCATAGGTTTGGCGAATCTTATTCCCGGTGTGAGTGGAAGTACTGTTGCGGTTTTGACCGGCATATACGAAAGGCTGGTCAGGGTCGTTTCAACCCTTTTTTCTCTCAAAGTTACGAGAGAGGACCTTTTCTTTCTCCTCTTCGTGGTAGTCGGTGCGGTTGCGGCAATCTTTGCAGGTTCCAACGGCATGAAAATTCTGCTGCAACATCACCAGTTTGTAACTTACGCTGTTTTCTTCGGTCTGGTTATGGGCTCACTGCCGAGTCTCTTCAGACGCCTTAAAAGGGTGTTGACAACACCTGTTTTTCTCGGCATGGCTCTCGTAGTGATCCCACAGCTCTTCAACATTGAATTGTCCATAGGACGTTCTCCACTTCTTCTCGGTTTTGGAGGGGCGGTGGCAGCCAGTGCCATGGTGTTACCAGGATTAAGCGGTTCTTTGATTCTTCTCGTTCTCGGATTTTACGACGTGGTGATCACCGCCATCAGTGCTGTCAATTTGCAAGTTTTGGTGCCTTTCGGTATCGGCGTGGTCGTTGGTATCGTACTCTTTGTAAAACTCATAGACTTCGCACTGAGACGCTTCAAAGACTGGACAGACAACTTCATCGTGGGACTGGTTGTGGGTTCCCTTTACGTTGTGTATCCCTTTGGTTTGGACACCGAAGGTAACGTCTTTTTAGGACTCACATTGATAGTCATTGGAGCCCTTGTGACGGCACTGATTGACAGATATGGAACAAACCGCCGTACTTGACAATTAGCCTTACCATGGTATAATTAAAATCGACAGATTCAATCAAGATTGAAGTCTTCTTCTCTTGTGTTGTTGTCTTCAAAGCACGCATGTGAAGAACAGCACGAAGGGAGTGTGTATGTGAGAATTTGGGGTTTTGTTAAACAAATAATTGGAGATATTTTATCCACATTAGATGCCGTCCGAGCAGATGAATCTATGTACATGAAGCTCGATCCTGCCTTAGAAAAGCGTTGGATGCTCTGGATTTCATCAGTTGGATTTCATGCGCTTATTGCGCATCGCTTCTCACACCTGCTTTGGCGCTGGAAACTCAAGTTTCCGGCATTGTTGGTTTATACGGTTGTGAGGGTCATCACTTCGATTGATATTCATCCCGCTGCTGGGATAGAGCCTGGCGTGGTGATTGATCATGGAGTAGGCACGGTGATCGGATCCACGGCAACGGTGGGAAGTGGAACACTCATATACCACGGTGTTACTCTCGGTTCTCGTCTTCCCATGAAAGGAAAACGCCATCCTGATGTGGGGAGAAACGTCATATTGGGTGCTGGAGCGAAGATTTTGGGCCCTATAAAGGTGGGGGATGGGGCCAAGGTCGGTGCCAATGCCGTCGTATTAGAAGATGTACCTCCGGGAACTACCATAGCGGGTATACCAGCCAAAGTCATGAAAGAAGCACATTCCAAGCTGGAACCTGAAGTCTTCATAAGGAGGAGGATCGGATCATGGTGATTTCAGCTTTGGGAAACACTCCAACAGTGACTCTCAGCAAGCTCATAGAACCTGGGAGGGTCTTCGTGAAGCTGGAGAAAAACAATCCAGCGGGAAGTGTCAAAGACAGACCCGCCTATTTCATGATCGTTGACGCCGAAGCCCGTGGGTTTCTGGATCCCACGGATCCCAAGTGTCGAACCATAGTGGAGCCTACCAGCGGCAACACGGGCATTGCCTTGGCGATGGTTGGTACTGCCAAAGGATACAGAGTGATGTTGACGATGCCTGAAAGCATGAGTGTGGAGCGACGCAGGGTTTTGGAAATGCTGGGAGCGGAGCTTGTGCTCACTCCGGCAGACAAAGGTATGAAGGGAGCTGTGGAGCGAGCGAAAGAATTGGTCAAGGAACTGGGGGCTTTCATGCCCGATCAATTCTCGAATCCCACTAATGTTCTCTCACATGAAAGTACTACGGCGCCGGAAATACTCAGACAGATGTCCTGGCAATTGGATGCGTTCGTAGCGGGTGTGGGAACCGGCGGAACCATCAGCGGAGTTGGTACTGTTTTGAAGAGGTTGTTTGGCGACTCTGTCTTGGTCGTTGCGGTGGAACCCAGCAAATCTCCCGTTCTTTCCGGCGGGGAGCCTGGAAAACATTCCATACAGGGCATTGGTGCGGGCTTCGTTCCAGCGATCTTTCGAAGAGAAGTTGTGGATAAAATTCTGACTGTGGAGGATGAAGAGGCCTTGGCAACGACGCGGGCACTGGCAAAATAC
>QNAP01000002.1 GCA_003641795.1 Thermotogae bacterium
AGTTGAAGGCTGTCAGCCGACAACTTTCCGAGAGACTAGAGCAACTTGAAACGCGCTTCGAAGTGCTTCAGTCAGAATTGGCTGCTGAGCGTTTAAAAGTCGAGTGACCGGGAGTCTTTGAACGGGTGTGGAAGAGGGAAGGCTTAAAAGATTACTAACGGTCTTTGTTGTGCTGTCACTTGCTGTGATAGGCAAGGTTATGTACAGTGTATTCATTGGTGGACGTGCGTTCAGTTATGCTTTTTTGGAACGTATTCCTGCTAGAAGTGGCATCATCTACGATGTCGATGGAAGAGTCTTAGCCGCGGACCTCTTGCGATACGTTGCGTATTTGGACAGAGACTATCTGCTGAAACGGAAAGGGGAAAGCGAACTCGCACGCCTGGCCAACATCCTTAGACTTGATGTGCGTTACCTCCGAGAAAGACGCTTTCCAGTGTTGATGCGCTCTAATCTCGAGCGTTCGATACTTGCAACTGTACCCTCCGATCTTATTCGGTTCGTCTCCATCGAAAAAGAGTATGAACGCTTTTCCATTTCCAGTTCTTCCTTCGCGACTTATCTCAATCGAATCGAAGAGTATCACAAGGACCTCGTGGAAAAGAAACGTGATGGCTATGTTTCTCGTGATCTCGTCTCAAAAGACAGGAGAGTGGTCGAACCTGTGAACGGTTACGATCTTCATCTAACAGTGGACATGGATATACAAAGAGCAGCAGACATGATCATAGAAAACGCTGTGAGGAAATACCAGGCAAAAGACGGCTTAATCATCGTGATGGAAAGCCAAACGGGAGCGATAAAAGCTGTAGCATCCACGTATGACTGGCCTTTCGCGGCACAGGGTTACTTCGAACCAGGATCGTCTTTGAAGCCCATTATCTACGCCATCGCTTTAGAAGAAGGGGAGATATCCACTTCAACGATTTTCCACTGCATTGGTGAAATTCAGCCACTTCCGAACTCAAGCGTGGTCATCCATGACATTGATGCACACGGTACAGTCACAACTGTAGACGCACTGGTGAGATCCTGTAACGTCGCTTCCGTACAGATATCAAAGAGAATAGCTTTTGACCTCGGTCTGGAAAGATATTACTGGTGGCTTCGACGCTTTGGCCTCGGTGAACTCACGGGGGTGGACATACCCAACGAAACCAGTGGTAGTCTTCCTGAGCCGTCACGTTGGTACGATACCTTCTTCGCTCACCTTGCTATAGGCCAAGGTATTGGGGTGAGTGGATTCCAGTTGATCAGGGCATTCAACACTGTTGTCACAAGTGGGCTTCTCGTGACGCCTCATTTCCTCCACACCGTTTCTGGACCAAAGGAAACGAAGAGTTTAACTTACCCCACAAAACGCGTGATCTCGCGTACCACGGCTCTTGCGGTGAGAAGGATGCTCGAAAAGGTCGTGACGGTGGGGACCGGTGTCAAAGCGCAGGTATCTAACCTCCGCGTAGGTGGTAAAACCGGGACCGCACAGAAAGCATCGCGAAATGGCTATGTCAGCGGTCGGTACTACTCTATCTTCTTGGGTTTTTTCCCCGTGGAAGATCCGGAGTATACCATGCTGGTGTTGCTGGATGAACCCTCCGCAGGTTATTTTGGTGGAGATGTGGCAGCGCCGGTGTTCGCTGAAGTTGTCGAGGCTATTTCCAAACAAAGCATCGAAGGAGGTCGTGCGACGACTTGCAGTGTCGTGAAGGGGTTGGTGCCGGACTTCCATAGGTTGACCGTAAAAGAAGCCCAACTACTGGCCTCGGCGATGGGATTGGATGCACACATCCAAGGAAGAGGGATTGTCGTGTGGCAGAGTGTGGAACCTGGTAGAATCTATAAAGAACCCTTGAGCATTGCACTCCGATGTGAGTTTGGGGACGAATGAGATGAAGGTTCAAGTTCTCGTTGGGAACGATTCTTACGCAAAAGAGCTCTACATGAGAGAGCAAGTTGGGCACCTCCTTCGTGTCCGCAGGGATGATCCCGACAAGCCGGCATTGTTGAAGCGAATTATAGGAACCAAAGGGTTTTTCCCTGCGGAAGATTTCGGCCTTTGCGCTGTCACTTTCGGTACCTGGAAGAAGAACGATCAGCAGATTTTTTTAGAAGGCTTGCAATCCTTCGACTATGCCGATCTCGTCGTTTTCATAGACGTCGTAAACCCTCTTCGCTTTCCTCAGAAACGATTCGAAGAACTGCACTTCGAACTTCCAAAACCCTGGCAAGACCGAGAATGGGTGAACGCAGTTTTCGAGATAGCTCGATCTGTGGGTGTTAATCTGACGACTGGGGGCGCACGAGAGCTTCTGAAAAGGTTGGGACAGAATAAGTGGTCGATACACAATGAACTTTCCAAGCTTTCCCTACTGTCTAAAGAAATAGACGTAGACCTCATAGAAACGGAGACACCCCCACTTGAACCAGTACAGTTGGAGGGGTTGTTGCGAGCTGTCGCCACGAGATCGAAAGATCTCACATCCGTGGCTTTCGAGGTACTTAAAGATCACGACGCGCTTTTGGTCGTCTCTGTGCTCTTTGGATTTTTGCGAGACTTGTATCTGGTTTTAACCCATTACAGCGGCGAACGAGTAACGTGGGAACTCGTGAAAAGCTATTCGTTGATGTTTAACACCTCAGCATCGAGGATAGCAACTCTGCTTGGTTACCAATTCAAAGGCTCTCGAATATCCGAAACCCGACCAGTGGACCTTTGGAACGTGGATGAAGTGGAGGATATGCTCATCGCGCTACAACAACTAGAAATGAGCATCAAGAATGGGGAAACAGAGCCAAGACTGGGTATAATAGGAGTGCTTTCGGAGATTCTTTGAAAGGGGTGATGTTGGGATGAAGAAGATTCTCGTGATAGTTTTGGTGCTTGTGGGAGTGTCGTTGTTGGCTGGAACGACCCGTGGAGGAGGTTTCGTGGTGGGATATTTCCAAGGATCGTTGGAGATCGTAAACGAAACGCTCGGCACGAACCTTGACGATCCTTTGTTTGCCTTTGGAGGTGGCAGTTTTTCCACATGGAAGAGCAAGGTGCTCATCTTTGACGTTATCTCTGGAGGAGAAGGATACGGTATCTACTCCGCCAGTGACAGTGCTCAGTTTAGTGGAGGGCTGGGATACGGTTATCTCGGGTTGCTTCTCAAAGTTGGCAATCTGGGATTCGAAGGTACGGCAGGACTTGGTGGAGCGGGATTCAGTGTGTTGAAAAACGTTGCAAGTGGAGACACGCTTTCTGCAACGGATGTAGCAGAGCATGGCAACGTCATGTACGTGGAGTTGAGTGGAGTTCCTGCGGTCTTTGGAGCCGATGTTACCTTCGATGTCACCGACAACATCCAAGTCTTTGTGGGTATTCGCTACAACGTGTGGCTCTGGAAAAACGTTTGGGTATCTCCTTTTGGCGAGGAGATCGATGGCTTCAATTTCGACCCACTTGTGCCACAAGTTTATGTGGCGGGCCTAAGATTTGGACGCTTCTGATGATCTTCAAAGCGCGCCCCGTTTTCTCACCCAGACCTTGGGGAGATCCGCGGCTCAACGAACTCTTCGGTGTCGAGTCGGATCGCCCCATTGGTGAGGTTTGGCTTCTTTCAGGACTCGAAGGACACGAATCGAGCTTCTCCACCGAAGCAGGACAACCTGTGGAGCTCACAGAAGTTGTGAGTGCAACTGGTCTTATCCTTCCGCGGTTTCCCCTTTTGATCAAATTGATATCCACTACCGATTGGCTTTCGGTTCAGGTTCATCCAAATGATGACCTCGCCACAAGATTGGAGAACGAACCCTGGGGTAAGAATGAAGGGTGGTATTTTCTTAGTGATGGATCGGTAGCATTGGGATCGATAACGGGGGACGAACTGAAAGAAGCGCTGGAGACGAACACACTAAGAAACGCTCTCAAAACGGTGAACGTTTCCAAAAACGATTTTCTCTACCTACCAGCGGGCATACTTCACGCGTTAGGTCCAGGAACAAGCCTTTTGGAAGTACAACAGAGTTCTGACATAACCTATCGCGTCTTCGATTGGGGTAGGCCGAGACCACTCCATATAGAAAAGGCGATTCTTGCGGTGAAGCCGGTGAAAACATCGCCAAAGAAGGTGTCGGGGAATATAGTCACCCCGTATTTCACGATGGAGTTTCCAAAGAGCTCGGCTCGTGTTGACGGTTTCGCGGTTGTTATAGAAGAGGATTATTCCATATGTATCGTACCCTGTGGTGAAAGCCAGACTTTCGAAAAGCCTTGGGTAGTCGTACGACTTGGACATTGGTGGTATGAGAACTTCCCCACAAAAAGAAGAAAGGGGCTTTAAAAGCCCCTGGCGTGCCTGGGGAGATTTGAACTCCCGACCTCCAGATCCGCAGTCTGGCGCTCTATCCAGCTGAGCTACAGGCACCCTGGCGGAGAGGGAGGGATTCGAACCCTCGGTGGGAAAACTCCCACACTTGCTTAGCAGGCAAGCGCCTTAGGCCGCTCGGCCACCTCTCCGTTTCGACCATATGATAACACAGAACTGCGGCGATTTCAATGTTGGAATGAGTATATTCGAAAAAGGCCCTCTTTTTCCTATGGGATGAGGTACAATACCACAAATCATCTTTTTCATTCTTTACTTTGTTAAAGGTGCTGAAAAACCACTCTTTTAGAGATGCTGTTTTCTATCTTGAATGAACAGGGTGTCTCAAAAATCAGTAACGGCCAACAATATCAGCGACCTTTCTGGGAGGGCGATTGTTCAGGACATTGAACATAACATAGGGAAGGAAGTGGTGAATCCCCCACGCTCACACAGCTGGCACTCGCTTTTTCCCTCGTTCGCATCCACAAAACGACCCACGCGAAGATTCAGCGTCCTGCTTCAGCTTCGCTCTCATCCGCATCCATGCGGCTTCGAGGTCGTTTTGTATGGATGCTCACTCGGCGCTCGTGAGGCTGTGTGATCGTGGGGGATTCTGTTAAGCGATTCATGTGAAATTAAAAGGGGGTCTGAGTAAGTATCTTCATATCCATTTGTACAAAGTATACTGCATATATTTGTTCTAATCCCCTTTGAAGACCGAGTGATAAAATCTACATTGAAAGGAGGAATATCGATGTTGCCAAATGCGGGTTTTAGAAGATACATCGCGGTGGCGGGTAAGAGGAACGTGGGGAAATCATCTGTAATGAACGCGATCCTTGGACAAGAGATCTCAATCGTCAGTGAAATAGCCGGTACCACCACGGATCCCGTTTTCAAGAGCATGGAGTTGGCACCACTTGGGCCTGTAACACTCGTAGACACACCTGGGCTTGACGATGTAGGGCGGTTGGGTAAGTTGAGAGTGGAAAAAGCTAAGAAGGCACTCTACCGGGCAGATGTGGCACTGTTGGTGGTGGATGACCGGCCGGGAGAGTACGAGCGTGCTATAACACGTTTACTCGAAGAGATGGAGATACCCTTCTTGGTCTTAGTGAACAAAGCTGATCTGTTGGGGTCAAAGGCTCAGGAACTCAAAAGGATTTACGAGACTGAGTTTGGCGTCGAAGCGCTCGTGGTCTCAGCGCTCCAGCGTGCGGGTTTTGAAGAACTGGGCAAGACACTCAGCGAAATCGTGCCAGCAGACGAGGAGGTCCCCTACCTCAGTGATTTGGTGGATGGAGGCGATCTGGTCGTCATGGTGGTTCCCATAGATCTCGGTGCTCCCAAAGGTAGGTTGATAATGCCTCAGGTGCACGCCATTCGTGAGGCGCTGGACCGTGAAGCATTAGCATTAGTAGTGAAAGAGAGGGAGCTCAGATACGCTTTGGAAAACGTTGAGATGAAGCCAAAGCTCGTGATCACGGACTCTCAGGGTGTGATGAAAGTGGCCTCCGACGTTCCAGAAGATGTGTATCTCACCACTTTCTCCATATTGGAATCGAGGTACCGTGGAGATCTCCATTACTTCGTCGAGAGTGTTCGCGTTATAGAAGAATTGAGGGATGGAGATAGGGTTATCATCATGGAAGGGTGTTCGCACAGACCTCTTACAGAAGATATCGGCAGGGTGAAGCTTCCCAGGTGGCTTGTGAACCATACTGGTGCAAGCCTTGACATACGCGTCGTTGCAGGAAAGGATTTCCCGGACTTGGAAACGCTTGAGGGTGCCAAGCTCATCATACATTGTGGGGGATGTGTCCTCAACCGTACTTCGATGATGCGTAGGGTTAGGATGGCCAAACGTTTGGCCATACCCATGACTAACTATGGTGTTGCCATATCCTATCTCCACGGAGTGTTGGAGCGCGTGGTGAGGGTTTTCTTCAAAGGAGTTGATGCGATTGAGGAGAGAGCAGGACTATCTTGGTGAGGTTGAGGTAGAGGATGAAGTTTACTACGGTGTCCACACTGTTCGGGCGTTACGAAACTTTCCTTCAACTGATGAGCATTTCGATAAGATCTTTCTCTGGGCTTATTTTATGGTGAAAAAAGCGGCCGCCATCTTGAACACGGAGCTGGGATATCTGGATGAGCAAGTTGGAGGTGCTATCGTTCGTGTCTGCGATGAATGGGAGCAGCTTTCCAACCAGATCGTGGTAGATCCTCTCTCAGGAGGGGCTGGAACGTCTGTGAACATGAACATCAACGAGGTCATAGCGAACAGAGCCACGGAGGTCCTCGGAGGTGAGAAGGGCGAGTACTTGGTGCATCCTTTGGATCACGTGAACCTTCACCAATCCACCAACGACACTTTTCCAACAGCGGGAAGAATGGCAGTGATAGTTCGTCTGAGAGAACTGGTGGAAAAGGTCATAGCGCTCCAAGAAGCGGTGCAGATAAAGGAGAAAGAGTTCTACAACGTTCGAAAACCTGGAAGAACGCAGCTCATGGATGGGCCTCCTATCATGTTAGGTCAAGAGTTCGGTGCTTTCGCCGATGCCTTAGCTCGAGACAGATGGCGACTCAACAAGGTAGAGGAGCGCATAAGGAGTGTGAATCTTGGCGGAACTGCCATCGGGACAGGTATCGGAGCCCCAAAGCAGTACATCCTGCGCATTGTAGAAAAGCTGCGAGAAGTTTCTGGGGTCAAAGTGGCAAAAGCGGAAAACTTGATAGATGCAACCCAAAACTTGGACACCTTCGCTGAAGTGCACGGACTACTCAAATCCTTAGCGGTGAATCTCTACAAGATATCCAACGACTTGAGGTTGCTCTCAAGCGGTCCCAACACCGCCATAGGTGAAATAGTACCGCCGCGAGTTCAAGCAGGAAGCTCCATCATGCCCGGAAAGATCAATCCTGTGGTGCCAGAGTACGTCATGCAACTCTGCCATGTGGTTTTCGGCCATGAAACCATCATCTCACATGCTTGTGCTTTGGGTAACTTGGAGCTCAATCAATTCACTCCCGTGATCGTTCATTACACCTTGAAATCGCTCGGCTATTTGACCAATGCCTGCGAAGCTCTGAGAGAGTACATACTCAAGATAGAAGCCAACCCTGAACGATGTCAACAGCATTTGTTAAGCTCGGTTTCCAACCTCACGCCTCTCATCAAGCACTTTGGTTACGAAAAAGTCGCGAGGGTCATAAAATTAGCGAACTGGGATGTGGAAGAAACTTTCAAACGATTGGCACGGGACGCTGGTATCGATCCCGAAGATTTGAAACGCCGCCTCGACCTGGACAGGATGACTGGTTTGGGTTACACTGTCTGATCCTATGCTTCTCCAAGTTTAAAGCGAGCATGGATAGCCTTTACAGCTCGTTCGGCTGCATCTTTGGCGATGATCACCGATATCCTGCTGTTGCTTGTGCTGATCATGTCAATGTTTATCCCCTCATTGGCGAGAGTTTCGAAGAGGGTGGCAGGGATCTCTGTGGAACTCGTCACGTTGACCCCTACCAATGAGACCTTCGCCACGTTGTCATCCACGACCACTTCTTGTGCTTCACAGCGCTTTCCTATGGTTTCAAAGTTCACCTTTCCTGCATCTTGTGAGGGCACGATGAAAGAAATGTCGTTCACGTTTCCGGTAAACATGCTCTGGATGATCATATCCGTTTTCACGCCTTCTTCGGAAAGAGCACGGAATATTCTGGCGGCAATGCCAGGGCGATCTGGGACACGACGAAAAACCACCTTTACTACGTTTTTATCGTGGGTTACCGCGCGAACTATGGGGCCTTCCATATTCCTTCCCTCCCACACCAACGTACCTCTCGCTTCACTGTGAGCGTTCTTGACCAGCAATCTCACGCCGTACTTCCTCGCAAACTCGACACTTCTGGCTTGAAGAACGCCCGCGCCAGACCCGGCGAGTTCTATCATCTCGTCCCAAGTGATCTCCTTCAAAGGTCGTGCATCGGGAACTATCTTCGGATCGGCGGTATAGACACCGTCCACATCGGTGTGAATCTCGCAGATCTCGACACCAAGAGCGTGGGCCAGCGCCACCGCGCTGGTATCCGAACCACCTCTGCCAAGGGTTGTGATCTCACCTCTGTGCGATATGCCCTGGAATCCTGCAACGATGGGAATCCATCCAGTGTTGATTCTTCTTTGGAGAGCCTCCGTTCTCACTTCGAGTATCCGAGCTTGGGAATGATTTTCATCGGTGACTATCCTCACCTGGGCGCCTGTAAGCGAGGCCGCTTTTTCACCGAGCTGATGCAGTGCCATGGCGAGAAGTGCCATGCTCTGTTGTTCTCCAGTGGAAAGCAGCATATCCAACTCTCTGGGATCTGGTCTGTCAGAAACATTTTTGGCCATCTCGATGAGTTTGTCTGTGGTGTCTCCCATAGCGGAAACCACTACAACAGGGTGTATGCCTTCACGTTTCCGTTTGGCTATTTTTTGCGCTACTGCCCGTATTCTTTCCGCCGTGTTGATCGAAGTTCCTCCAAACTTCATAACCACAACAGGATCACGGCGCCCCATCCTATATCGCATGTATCGAGAAACTCGGAAGAGGTCAGCGATTACTGCCGTAGCGGTGGGGAATCCTCCGGCTCCTCTTCCCTGAAGGAAGAAGTCACCAGCGAGGTCTGTCTCCACCACGACAGCGTTTTCCACACCGTCAACACTCCACAGCCTGTCAGATTTGGTGACAATTTTGGGCCCCACACAGATCGTTGAGCTTTCGAAATCGAGCTCTGCAAGGAGTTTGATCTTCTGCCCATCCTTCGCTACTTCATCAATTTTCTCCTTTTTTAGAGTTTCGATACCAACAGTGGGGATCGTGGAAACCGAGGGAAATTCACCTGTTACTACCCCCCAAAGAACAGAGGCTTTGTATGCGGCATCCAGCCCCGTTACGTCGCTTGATGGGTCGGCTTCTGCGTAACCCAGACGTTGTGCTTCTCTAAGAGCATCTTCAAAGGTCCAACCTTCCACCAGCTTTGTGAGAATGAAATTGGTGGTACCGTTAAGGATACCGCGTATCCGCCGCACTTTTTGAAAGATCAGATAATTTTGAAGCAGTGCAATTATGGGTATTCCTCCACCTACAGCGGCTTCGAAATATATCTCGGTATTGTTGGTTCGGACCAACTTTAGCAAGTCGTTGCCATGCTTTGAGATGAGTTCTTTGTTGGCGGTCACCACGATCTTTCTCATCTGAAGAGCTTTCTCCACCAGCTCCAGTGCTGCAGATGTGCCGCCTATGGTTTCTACCACAACGTCACAGTTGACGATGAGGTCCTCGAAATCGTGAGCGATTTTCTCTTTGGGGATGCATAGGCGTTCGTATTTTTCGGTGCTCCTGTTAATAACCTTACTGACGCGGAAGTTTTCACCGGTGCGCCGCTTTATCTCATCTGCACGTTCCAATAGAGTTTTGTATACGGACCCTCCAACTGTGCCGAGCCCCGCAATGCCTACACGCACACCCATCCATCCTTTCTCTGGGTATTTGCACAAATAGTACCACGAAGATGGGTATTAGGCAAGTATGGATATACCCTCTTTTTTCAACCTTTGTGTTCCAAAGCTGTGTCCCACGAGTGAGGCTGGAAAGAACCGCGAGAGAGAACCAACTTCCAGAAGAACGGCAAGCCTCGTTTGAAGAGAAGGCGTGGGGAGGAGTAGACATAGAAGTATGCCTTCACGAACAATTTTCGGAGTTCTTGCGCACTGAACTTCGGATGGTTGAACACCAAATGCGTGCCATCGAAGAGATCGTAGTTTCTCGTGATCAGCTTATCCTTCAACTTCGTAAAAAGTTTTGTACCAGGATATGGGGTTAATATAGAAAACTGCACAATGCTTGCTCCAAGCTTTTTAGCATACTTGACCGTCTTTTTTATGCTTTCTTTCGTATCGTTGAGCGCTCCTATGATGAAACTGGCGAACAGGTCTATCTTATATTTTTTCATGATCTGTACCGCTCTCGAGGAGGTCAAAACATCGAGCCGCTTCTGGTACTCCGCCAATACCGCGTCGTCTGCGCTTTCAAACCCCACAAACAGCATCTTGCACCCAGCCTTTGCCATAGCTTCCACCATATCTTCGTGGCCAACTATTTCATCTGCTCTTGAAAATGCCCACCAGCTTAATCGAAGATTGTTCTTCAACATCCCTTCGCACAGACTCACAACACGCTTTGGATCCAGGGTGAAGTTATCATCGAAGAATATCAACGATCCAAATCCCAGCTTTTTTACCAAAAGCTTTACCTCTTCTAAAACGTTTCCAACGCTGCGTTTTCGCCATAGCCTTCCCATGAACTGGGATGCGGAACAGAATTCACAATCGAAGGGGCAACCACGGGAGGTTATCAAACTCGTAGCGCGTTTC
Source organism: Thermotogae bacterium (assembly GCA_003641795.1). Classification (GTDB taxonomy): domain Bacteria; phylum Thermotogota; class Thermotogae; order UBA12178; family UBA12178; genus UBA12178. Next base: position 10,774 of record QNAP01000002.1, read on the forward strand.
CCATCGAACTTCGTCTTGTAAGCGTTCATCGGGAGCTCTTCCCTATCCGGAAAAGGAAGGGAATCCAAATCCTTGAGGAACTCGCCAGGTGTGAATTTGAATGCTTGGTCTTGTAAGTACGCTACACCCTGGATTTCTGGATATTTATCACCACTTTCGAGTGCTTCGACTAATTCCAGCATAGGTACTTCCCCTTCTCCGATCACAACATAATCAGCGATGCCGGATCTCAATATATCCTCTGCCTCAGCACTCACGTGGGGGCCTCCAACCACCACTGGTACACCTTTCTTTTTGACTGCTTTTGCAATGGCTTGGCCGATTCTGAATCTGACAGTATCTACGGAAATACCCACCAGATCAAATTCTTCGTAGCGTGCAGTGGTGAAGTCAAAATCTTGGACGTTCATGTCCACTATTTTCACTTCGTGCCCCCGGCTACGCAAAAGCGAACTGATATATCCCAGCCCAAGGGGGGGATAAAAAGCTCCAAGTCTGTGGTAATAGCCTTGATTCGGCGGATTTATTAGAAGAACCTTCAACGGTTCCACCTCCTTGCGTATATTATACCCCATGGCGATGACGTATCTTGGTCAAGAGGAACGCTCTCACTTTATCATCGTTTCGGGTTAGGTTGGCGGTCTTGAAACGATCTCGCATGAAATATTACCAAAGTGGCAACGCTGTTGGAGAGGACGAAAACGGCGGCGGAATGGTGATATAATCAAATGGCGATAGGGGGAAAGAAAAGATGAGAGTTTTGGGTATCATTCTCGCTGGTGGAATGGGAGGAGGCATCTGGCCTCTTACCAGTAAGCGGGCCAGTGCGGCAGTTCCTGTTTTTGGTAAGTACAGAGCTGTAGACTTCACTCTCAGCAATATGGTGAACAGTGGGATCACAAAGGTAGGGATTCTCACTCAGTACAACCCGAGGAGTCTGATGGATCATTTGGGTTCTGGGAAGGATTGGGACTTGGACAGGCGAAGGGGAGGCCTCTTCGTTCTTCAGCCTTATCTCAGCAGCGGGTCTGACAAGATGGGTTACCGCGGTACCGCAGATGCGATCTTTCAGAATATGACACTTTTAAGACGAGGTGATGAGGATTACGTGTTGATAGGTTCTGGGGATCACATTTACAACATGAACTACTCTGAAATGATGAAGCAGCACCTCGCCTCCGGTGCGGACGTGACCTTCGTTGTGAAAGAACTCGACAATAGTTACAATCTCAGCGATTACGGTATTGTGGAGATAAATGAAGACGGTAGGATCGTGGGTTTCGAGGAGAAACCGAAGGACCCTCAGACCGACCTTGCTTCTTTGGGCATATATTTCATGAACAAGCATTTGCTCATGGATCTTCTCTACGCTACCGTACCACACGGAGGGTACGACCTTCTTCTCGATGTTTTGTTGCCCAACATCCGTCGGTTTTTCTTCAGGGCTTATCGCTTTGGTGGTTATTGGAGGAACGTGAAAAAGGGTATATTGGAATATTACCGAACGAACATGTCCGTTTTGGACAGCCGTGTCAGGCGTGAACTCTTTCGTTCGAAGAACAAGATTTACACCAAGCTTAAAGACCTGCCACCACCGAAAGTGGGAGCCACAGGATCGGTACAGAATTCCATCGTGGCTGACGGTTGTATCGTAAACGGGATAGTGCGCAATTCCATACTCTTCAGGAGCGTGACGGTGAGGGCGGGAGCCGTGATCGAAGACAGTATCATCTTTGAGGGAAGCTCCGTGGAAGAGGGGGCCCACGTAATCTGTTCGATAGTAGACAAAGACAGCGTGGTGAGAGCGAGCAAAATCGTTAGAGGCAGCCGAGAGCACCCCTTGGCATTTGAGAAAAGCTCAGTGCTCTGAGAGCAGGTGAGAAGAATGAATACAGTTGCACTGATACTCGCAGGGGGGCAAGGAACCAGGTTGGGGATATTGACTGAAGACATCGCTAAGCCGGCGGTACCTTTTGGTGGAAAGTACCGGATCATTGATTTCACTCTGAGCAACTGCGTGAATTCGGGGATTTACACAGTCGGCGTTTTAACACAATATCGCCCGCATGTTTTGATAAACCATATTGGCATAGGGAGGCCGTGGGATCTCGACCGCAAAGATGGTGGCTTGACGATATTGCCTCCTTTTTTAGGGCGCAAAGAGAGCGACTGGTACAGCGGTACTGCCAACGCAGTTTACCAAAACATCAGGTATGTGGATCAGTACAACCCGCGATACGTGCTCGTTCTGTCTGGTGACCATATTTACTCCATGGATTACAACGAGCTTTTGGATTACCACATCAGCAAGAGGGCTCAAGGAACGGTGGCATGTATGGAAGTACCAATCAATGAGGCTTCGCGTTTCGGCATCATGGTTACAGATGCAGATGGACGGATCGTGGAATTCCAAGAAAAGCCGAAGGAGCCTAAATCGAATCTCGCTTCACTGGGAATATATGTTTTCAATTGGCCTTTCCTCAGGGACGTTTTGATAGAAGATGAAGAAGATCCAAAATCTACCCATGACTTCGGCAGAGATATTATCACGAAATTGGTTTCGGAAAACGATGTGAAGCTTTACGCATTCCGCTTTGATGGTTACTGGAAGGATGTGGGAACTCTTGAAAGTTATTGGGAATCGAATCTCGAGCTTACCCACCCACTTCCACCATTGAATCTGTACGATCCTAATTGGCGGTTCTACACTCACAGCGAAGAGATGCAACCTGCTTACATAGGTTCGAAGGCATCTGTAGTAGATTCTTTGGTGAGCGAAGGTGCGGAAATCTACGGAACGGTGGAGAATGCTGTACTCTTTCAGGGGGTTTTCGTGGAAGAGGGTGCGGTGGTGCGCAACTCGATAATCATGACGCACGCGAGAATAGAGCGGGGAGCTCAGATCGAGGACACCATAGTCTGTGAAAGAGCCGTCATCGGCGAAGATGTGAAAATCGGCATTGGCGAGGATGCGCCAAGCAAGCTGGATCCAAAGGTGTACACGGGAAGGATCACCGTGGTGGGTTTTGACACCGTGGTTCCAGCGGGGGTATCTATCGGGAAGAACGCGGTAATTGGAAACGGTGTGCGACCCGAAAATTTCGCTTCGCTGACGGTCGAGCCTGGTGGTTTCGTGCTTTGAAAGATTTTGAAGGGGTGAAGGAACTTGGATTTTTACTTCGTGAAGGTCTTTTTCCAGACTAAGACTACAGGAGAAAAGGGGTTGGGATATTTCTTTGGAAAGAAGAACGAACCTGCTGAAGTTCGTTTCGTCCTCTATCCGCGAAAATACAACTTTGAGGAAGGATTCGATTTTGAAAATGACGATTATTTCACCTTCATCAAGAAGTTTGACTCTTTGTATGGCAAGATCATGTCCACGTTGCCAGAAGTGGCAGTGATGACGCGGGACTTCAACCATTATGTTCAACTCCAAGTGAACAAGGAAGGCAGGACGTTCTTTAGCGCAAAGCTTCACACCTTGATAAGCGAAGGGGAAACCGATGTGCTACGAGTCACTCTTCACGAACTCTTCAACGAATGGGAAAGAGGGATTGAACTCAACATTGTCGCGTCTCTAATCAGTTATGAGAACTTCTCGCGGCTCGCATCGGAACATCTGACATTAGAAGAATCAATCAAAGCAGCTCTCGAGCGCCCTGATGTGCGAGATTTACCGGAAGTTTATCCTCTTATAGATCCTACTAAGGGGCGTAGCATCGACGAGATCGACGTTGGAAGTGAACTCTACTTCGTGATATTAAACCCCAAAGGTTATTTGGATGCATTGAAGGCAGAGTTCCCGAAGCATTTCGACGAAGAAGGAAACAACACCATGCCGTTAAAAGGCGTGTTGATCTCAAAGGAATTCATTTCTTTAAAGGATACCAATTACATGTTGATAAAGTTGAGTATAGGTGAGAATTACGTTGGGAAAGCTGTCGTGAGCAGAAATTTGAAACTTCTCACAAGTGAAGAAAGACTGAGCTTTGCTCCAAGATTGTCAAACCGTGTGGTCGAGGATCTTGAAAGTTCATCCGAACTTCCTTTTGGCAAATCGATCAAAGTCGAACAGGAAGGGATGAAGTTCGCCGATTGGTTGGCAGCGATTTCGGTATCCTTGTTGGTGGTCGCGGTGGCTCTCATCATCGCTTATTTTTTCATCTAAGAGACGGTTGGAGCAGCTTGATTGTCTTTCTGTCAGTAGCAGTGGGGTCTTTGGTTGCACTGACAGCGTTGATTCTTTGGCAACAGGCACTTTTGACGTTGAGACGTACGTGGGAATTCAGAGTGATCGGTGCAACGTTGGAAAGTGCCATTTACCGACAGATGGCTGGAATCGTGGGGGAGTATAAAGAGAACGGTTTTTTAGTGAAGATCGACAGTTTATCCAGTGATACGATCGCCATCGAGTTGATCGGGACAAGTTTGAAGAAGGGTTACACATTTGTAGTGGATGGTGGAGAGGATTGAAGATTCGCGTTTCCGCTGGGACAGCAAGAATCCTGGGGCTGAAGAAGCTCAAAATGGATGCTTCCATGACCTCGGCTTATTTGATGGTTGGGGAACACTGCGTTTTCAATTGTGCTTACTGTGCGCAAGCCAGAAAGGCAAAGTCTCGGCAGGATATGCTTTCCCGTATCGTCTGGCCGCAATACGATTTGAATGAGATCGTTGCACGTATCCACGATTCCACGTTTTTGCGGATCTGTATTCAAGTGGTGAACTCGCTCGGCTATTTCGAAAGCGTGCTCCACGTCATCCAAGCCCTTCAAACGAGAATCCCCATTTCTGTGTCTATCAGAACGCTTGATTCCCGTCAAGTGAAGACACTGTTTGGAATGGGGGTGGATCGGATTGGTTTGCCTCTGGACGTTGCCACTCCAAGGCTCTATCATGAGCTCAGAGGGGGTGATTTTCACGCTGCCAAGTCCTTCATCATCGAATCGGCTCATCACTTTCCCAACAAGGTGAGTACACATCTCATAGTAGGCCTGGGCGAGACAGACGAAGAGCTTCTCTCCATCGCTCAAGAATTTATAGATGCCCGGGTGTTGGTCAGTCTTTTTGCCTTCACTCCGGTGAGGGGGACACAAATGGAATCACACCCCGCACCACCATTGGCAAGGTACAGAAAACTCCAGTTCGCGGTCCATGCGATGGCAGAGGGATCCATTAGATTTCAAAACCTTGAATTCACTCCAGAAGGCGAGTTGGCTACCGTAGTCGACTTGCCATTAGCAAAGCGAAGGAGAGCGGTTTCCACCGCAGGATGTCCCGGTTGTACAAGACCTTTTTACAACGAACGTCCTGGTGGAGTTATCTACAACATACCACTGAAGGAGGGGTGCGAGGTTGAAGCTTCTGACGTTTAAAGGAGGCGTTCATCCACCTTACAGAAAAGAACTCGCTTCTTCAAAACCTATCGAGGTTTTACCACCACCGTCGGTGGTGAAAGTGTTTCTCGCCAATCACGGGGGCGCTCCCGCAAAGCTTTTGGTAAAAGAAGGTGACGTCGTAAAGCTTGGACAGAAGATTGGTGAAGCTGCTGGATTCATCTCCGCCAACGTCCATGCTTCACTGGCGGGAACAGTTAAAGGTGTTGAAAAGATCCTTCATCCAATTCAAGAAAGACCTATGGAAGCCGTGGTAATCGAGAAGAGCGAAGGTGTGGAGGAGTGGGAGTTGATTACCCCCCACGGTGACTTCAACCGTTTCACACCGAAAGAGGTTGTGGATATTATCAGGGAAGCGGGTATCGTGGGACTTGGTGGTGCCATGTTTCCAACCCATGTTAAATTGGTCCCACCAGAGGGAAAGAAAGTCGATCTGCTGGTGATCAACGGTGCTGAGTGTGAACCTTACCTGACCGTTGACCATCGTCTGATGCTCGAAAAGTCGGCGGAGATCGTGAAAGGCGTGAAGGTACTGATGCACGCCCTCGGTGTGACACGGGCCATCGTAGGGATCGAATCGAACAAATTTGACGCTGTGGAGAAGATGAAAGCGGTCTGTCGAGGAGAGCCCATCGAAGTAGCGGTGTTGAAAACAAAGTATCCTCAGGGTGCTGAAAAGCAGTTGATCTACGCTCTCACAAAGCGGATCGTTCCATCTGGAGGTTTGCCTTTAGACGTGGGAGTCGTGGTTCAGAATGTGGGCACATGTTTTGCCGTTTACGAAGCTGTGGAACACGGCAAGCCTTTGATCGAGAGATGCTTAACTGTTACTGGCAAAGGTGTGAAAAATACGGCAAATCTTGTGGTAAGAATAGGAACTCTGACATCCACTATTTTAGATCATGTCGGTGGGTTTGCCGACAACGTCGACAGGGTTCTCTTCGGTGGTCCCATGATGGGTATTGCGGTTCGGAGCCTGGATACGCCGATTCTCAAGGGCACCTCTGGAATCACTGTACTAACAAAAGAGGAAGTGAAAGGTCCACCTCAAAAAAGCTGTATCCGGTGTTCACGTTGTGTAGAAGCTTGTCCCATGAATCTTCAGCCGTACCTGCTCGATCTGCTCGCAAAGAAGCGCCTCTACGATCAGGCAGTGGAACAGGGTTTGATGGACTGCATTGAATGTGGGAGCTGTTCGTACATCTGTCCTTCGGGCATAGAGCATGTGAAGTCCATAAAGCTTGCCAAGAAAGTTTACAGAGCACTCCGTGGAGGTGGCAAAAAATGAAGTTGAACGTCGCAACCTCCCCACATATAAAGAGCACCGACTCTGTGTTCAAGATCATGACAGACGTCATCTTGGCACTCGTACCTGCACTCATCGCGGCCGTCTACTTTTTCGGTGTCCGCGCGCTTCTTCTTGCAGTGTTGGGCATCGTTGGTGGCGAAACGATAGAGATCTTCATCATGCGATACATAAGAGGTGTCAGGGACTTCAAGCCCGATGGAAGTGCCGCGGTTACCGGATTGCTCTTGGCGATGAACGTCAACGTTGGGTTACCCTTATGGGTTTTCATCACTGGGTTGATAGCCGCGCTCGTGCTTGGGAAGCACGTCTACGGTGGTCTTGGGAAGAATCCCTTCAATCCAGCGCTGGTGGGTAGAGTCTTTTTGCTCGTTTCCTTTCCAAGCTATATGACCACCTGGTGGGCTCCGAAGTACTGGAAGCTTGAAGCGTTGACCACAGCTACACCTCTCGGTTTGCTCAAGGAAGGAGGAGCCAGCGCTGTCAACTTTTCCTACTCCCAGTTATTTCTAGGGAATGTGGGTGGATGTCTTGGTGAAGTCAGCACCCTCGCTTTGATCATCGGTTTCCTTTATCTAGTCTTTAGGAAACGCATCAAAATTCTGATTCCCATTAGCTATCTGGGAGTGGTGCTGATCCTCTCCTCCATCTTTTGGATGGTCAACCCCGAGCGCTTCGGAGATCCTCTCCTCCATCTCCTTTCAGGAGGTTTGATGCTCGGTGCTTTGTTCATGGCCACGGACATGGTTACCACTCCTATGACGCCGAAAGGACACTTGATCTTCGGAGCTGGCTGTGGCGTGATAACTATGGTAATTCGATATTTTGCGGGATATCCCGAAGGTGTCTCATTCTCGATTTTGATTATGAATTCCCTGACACCGCTCATAGACATCTACACACGTCCCAAGGTCTTCGGGGAAGATATGGGAGTGAGAGGGCGATGAGAGAAGTACTGAAAACCGGTTTGATCCTTTTTGTCTTTACTTTAACCGCTGGATTGATACTCGGTCTCGTCTACTCCATAACCAGCCCGTACATTGGCAAAGCAGAGTTGAATTTCAAACTCACCTCCATAAAGGACGTGATGACAGATCCGGTCACTGGAGAACTTCTCATCTCGCCGGAGGATCTGCCCAGGTCCTTAGAGGAGTTGGAACAGAAGATCTACAAAAGTGACGATTCTGGAATCCTTTACACTTCCACCAAGTATGGTGGCAGGGTACATTCTCCTGCCTACCTGTTCACTTCTCGCGATGACAAAGAAATATACGTGTTGGAAGGTTCTGCGATAGGTTACGGTGGAAGTGTTGTGTGTGTCGCGGCTTTTGTGAAAGAGCCAGGCGGATTCAGGATGAACGCTCTAAGAGTTATTTCCTATTCACAGGAGACGCCGGGACTTGGGGCAAAGATCGGTGAGGAAGAAGTGATGAGGCGCTTCTATCCTGTTCCTCCTGAAGCACTCGAAAAAGGACTGAGAGTAAACAAAGACGCGGGCGTCGTTCCCACAAACGATTCAGAAAGGATCAAATACCTCAGAGAACACGAAGGAGTGATTCAGACCAGTGATATCATGACTGGTGCGACGTTGACTCCTCGTGCTGTGGTGAACACTATCAACACTATGTACGAGTTTTTAAGGGGTGAGGTCGATGAGTGATGTGAAGAATCTTACCAAAGGTTTTTTCAAAGAAAATCCCACCTTTGTCCAGGCGTTGGGGATGTGTCCTACCCTCGCCACTACCACTTCGGCTGTCAATGGCTTAGGTATGGGGCTGGCCACGCTTAGCGTTCTCACACTTTCCAACATAGTGGTATCGCTGATAAGAAAAGTCGTGCCCGAAAAAATCAGGATTCCCATATACATCGTTGTGATCGCTTCGTTCGTCACTATCGTGGACTTGATCATGCATGCCTTCACATACCAACTTTGGAGAACTTTGGGGCTCTTCATACCGCTGATTGTTGTGAACTGTATAATACTGGGGCGCGCTGAAGCTTTCGCTTCCAAAAACGGAGTGCTCGATTCCTTGTTCGATGGGCTCGGCATGGGGCTTGGATTTACTGGAGCACTGATACTGCTTGGAAGTGTGAGAGAACTTCTGGGTAGCGGTACGGTCTTCGGTGTACCCATTTGGGGAAAGGCCTTCAACGTTTTTACGATGATCCTACCCCCCGGTGCCTATATAGCGCTGGGAATGTTAGCGGGACTCTTCACTTTCATAGGGATCAAACGCAAAGAACGACAAAAAGCTAAATCCAACACGGAGAAGGTGAAAGCATGAAGTTGTTTTTCATCTTCCTCTCAGCGGTACTGGTGAACAATTTCGTCCTTGCGCGCTTCCTTGGTATATGCCCATTTTTGGGTGTATCCAAGCGTTTGAGTACCGCCACAGGTATGGGGATGGCGGTGATATTCGTCATGACCATGGCTTCGGTTATCACGTGGTTACTCAATCAGGTCTTGGTTGCCATGGGGCTGGAATTTTTGACAACCATCGTTTTCATCCTAATAATTGCGACTCTCGTTCAGTTTGTAGAACTTTTCATGAAAAAGAACAGCCCAGCACTTTACGAAGCGCTTGGTATATACTTACCCCTCATCACCACCAACTGTGCCATCTTAGGCTTGGCGCTGCTCAACGTGCTCTATGGATACACTCTGCTTGAAACTGTGGTACACTCGGTGGCGGCTGGCGTCGGATTCACCTTGGCGTTGGTGATATTTGCTGGAATAAGAGAGAGGCTTGAACTCGTGGACATGCCCGAATCCTTCAAGGGATTGCCGGGAGCGCTTGTAACAGCTGGGTTGCTCTCACTGGCGTTCATGGGATTTCAGGGGATGGTGAAGTTTTGAGTCGCGTTGCTCTGGAATCAACGGTCATAGCCCATGGACTTCCACGTCCCATCAACTTAGAAGTGGCGTTTCAATTGGAAGAACTCGTTCGTTCCAAAGGATGTGAACCAAAGACTGTAGGTGTCGTGCAGGGTGAGCCCAAGGTTGGACTCACCAAAGAGGAAATCACCGCTTTGGCTACCAGTACAGATGTGATGAAGGTGGGTACAGCGGAAATCGCTCTCGCAGTGGCTCAAAAACGCTGGGCAGCGACCACGGTTAGTGCTACAATGCATTTGGCGAAGACCGTGGGGATAGACGTGTTCGCCACGGGAGGTATAGGCGGGGTTCACAGCGGCGAATGGGACGTCTCCCAAGACCTCAAGGAATTGTCCAGAACGCGCATGATAGTGGTGAGTGCTGGAGCGAAGTCCATACTCGATCTTCGTCAAACCTTGGAGATGTTGGAAACGTTGCAAGTGACAGTTGTGGGGTACCGAACAAGTGAATTTCCAGCGTTTTACAGCAGAAGCAGCGGTTTAAAAATAGCGTGTGTGGACAGCGTTGAGGAAATAGTAGAGGTTTACAGAACGAAAGAGCATCTGGATCTTCCGGGCGCTCTTCTCGTGTGTAATCCCATACCGGAAGATGCCGAAATATCACCAAAAGAGTTTGATTCATGGAAGAAAGAAGCCATCCAAAAAGCCAAAGCGGAAGGTATTGTAGGCAAAGCTTTGACACCTTTTATCCTTTCAGAGATTGCGCGGATCTCCAACGGTGCCACTGTGAGAGCCAATGTGGCGCTTTTGAAGAACAACGTGGAATTGGCGTGCTCCATTGCGAAGACGATGCGAGGAGGTTGATATGAAAGAGGTAGCTACTGGTGAGAAAGCGAAGGTGATAGCAGTACTCACCACGAAGGATGATTACGCCAAAGAAGAACTGGAACGCTTGGTGGAAACGGCAGGAGGGGAAGTTGAAGACGCGATCTTCTACACGAGAAAACCCGATCCCGCAAATTATTTAGGAAAGGGGAAGCTCGAAAAGCTCAAAGCTATGGTGGAAGTTTATGAGGCGGACCTCGTGGTCTTCGACAGCGAACTCACACCATCTCAACAGCGTAACCTGCAAGATGTTCTTGACACGAGGGTGATAGACCGTTCTGAATTGATATTGGATATCTTTGCTATCCATGCAACCACCAGAGAAGGGAAACTCCAAGTAGAATTGGCGCAGCTACAGTATGAATTGCCACGACTTGTGGGAAGCGGTAAAGTTCTATCGAGATTGGGCGGCGGAATTGGTACGAGAGGTCCCGGAGAGACAAAACTGGAGACGGATCGTCGAAGGATCTTGAGGAGGATCTCGCAGCTCAAGAAGGAACTGAAAGAAGTCGAAGTGGAGAGAGAAGTTCAGCGGAAAGGACGCGTGGAAAATCACATCCCGATGGTAGCCATTGCTGGATACACCAACAGCGGGAAGTCGACGCTTCTTCGAGCGCTTTCGAACACGGATGTTCTCGCCGCGGACCAGCTTTTTGCTACGGTTTCTCCAAAATCTGCAAGAGTAAAGCTTCTATCCGGGCGTGAAGCCGTTTTTGTCGACACTGTGGGATTTATCGAGCGCTTGCCTACCCAACTGATTGAGTCGTTCAAGTCCACCCTTGAAGAGATCGCGTACTCCGACTTGATCCTTGTTCTTGGCGATCTCTCCAATCTAAAACGTTTGAGGAGACAGCTGATAACGGTGGAACAAGTGCTCGCGGAAATCGGAGCGGGAAACATCCCTCGCATTCTAGTGCTCAACAAGTTGGATCTTTTAGACCACGCGGATATTGCAGCTATAGAACACGAATTTCCTACAGCCGTCTTCGTATCAGCGAAGCGAGAAATCGGCCTTTCGACACTTCTCAAACACGTGGAGCGTGCCCTTGCAGAAAGGGAGAACCTGTACGAACTGTCCATACCCTGGGAGAAGTGGGGACTCTTCTCCAGCTACAGGGACCATGTGACTGTCATATCAGAGCAATATGAAGAAAACCTAATAAAGGTAAAATTCATCTGCTCGCCCGAGCTGTATTCAAAACTTTCATCGTTGAAACTGGAGGGTGGAGGATGACAAGAATATTGACGATAATGCTCGGTTTGCTCTTGTTTGTTGGAATCACTGCAGCGGAGATTCTTTACTTCCCTTCTCCGCAAACCGTCGTTTCTTCAGGTTTTGGCGAGTTTAGACCCTCCTCGTCTGGTCTGATGCCTCATTTTCATCTTGGTGTGGACTTTCCAACGTACGCTCGTGAGGGAGTGGAAATAAAGTCCATCGGGGATGGTTACGTTTACAAGATAGAGATAGATGAAGACAGCATCTATGGATACACAGTCTATGTTAAGAACAAAAACTTCATTTCTTTGTATGCACACCTTTCTGCCTTTGGTGAACGGTTCCAAGCCATAGCGGAATCGTTGAAAAGGGAGTTTCCTGATCAGCGAGTGGAGGTCACGTTTCCCGAAGGCGAGATATTCATCCGAGCCGGCGAGATCATCGGGTACTCTGGCAGGACAGGAGATGTGCTGGCTCCTCACTGTCATCTTGAACTTAGAGACTTAGAGAACAAGACGGCTTTGAATCCCATACCTGTTCTCAACGTTGAAAAACCCGATGGATTGAAAGTCGTGATAGACGAGGTGAGAATCGATGGGGAATCTTACCCGGCGACGTCTGATATCATACCCTTTAAATCCGATATTCCCAAGATCGAAGTTTCTGCCTATTTGACTTACGGTACCACGGTGATCAATCCTTACGAGGTTGCGCTGAAGATAGACGGTAAAGAAGTATACCGCATCTCCTTTGATACTATAAGGCTTTCAGAGTTTACCAGCGCTTACGAAGTCTACGGGAAGGGCAGTACTTACAGAAAGTACTGGTTTAAGATGTACTCAAGTGAACCCCTCTCCGTCATCAAAACTAATGCTTGGCGTGATATTCCAAAACTGCCCGATCGCGTGCAGGTGGATGTAATTGTGAAAAGTTTTTGGGACGACGTGAAAAAAGTACAGTTCGAGTTGGTGAGACGATGATCTTCAAAAAACGTAAGAAAGATGTGAGTAAGAATCCGTTTTACGATGAACGCGACACACTCGTTCTTTACTTAAGATGTGACAAATGTGGAGAGGTTTTCATGAGTCACATACGCAAAATGACCGAGCTTTTCGCGGATTACCAGAATAATCGCTATGTTTTGAACAAGGAGTACATAGGATCTCAGTGCCCGAACCGTATCCAAGTCAGAGCCGTTTTCAAACCGAACTACAGACTTGAGAGCTTCGAAATATCTGGTGGTACATTCATCACGAGAGAAGAGTATGAAGAATCCTTCGAGAAGGGGAGGTGAACGGCGCAAAGCCAGGAGAATGGTGAAAAGACTTTTTACAAGCGAAAGTGTGACAGAAGGACATCCCGACAAGCTCGCTGATCAGATTTCAGACGCCATACTCGATGCCATACTTGAACAGGATCAAAGGGCGCGAGTCGCGGTAGAAACACTCGTGACCACGGGTATGGTTACGGTGGTTGGCGAGATCAGTACGAGAGCATACGTGGATATACCTAAGATCGTCAGACGATGTGTTTTAGAGGTCGGTTACACGAGAGCGAAGTACGGCTTTGATGGAGAAACGTGCGGTGTGATAAGTTCCATCGACGAGCAATCTCCAGATATCGCTCTGGGTGTGGATAAATCTTTAGAAGCTAAAAAAGGTGAGATAGACGCGTACGACGAGCTCGAGCTGCTGGGGGCAGGAGATCAAGGACTGATGTTCGGATACGCCACAAACCAGACACCTGAACTTATGCCTCTGCCAATAGTGTTGGCACACAAACTGGCGCGACGGCTGGCAGAGGTTAGAAAAAAGAAGATCCTTCCTTTCTTGAGACCTGACGGGAAAACGCAGGTGACCGTAGAGTTCGACGAAAAGAACAGACCGGTGGCACTCCACACGATTCTCGTATCTACTCAACACGATCCCAATGTAACGCAAGAAGAAATAAAGGAAGCACTTCTCGAGCACGTCATCCATCCTGTTGTCCCCGAAGAGTTGTGGACGAACAAAACCAAGGTGTTGGTAAACCCCACAGGTAGGTTTGTGCTTGGTGGCCCCATGGCGGATACCGGGCTGACGGGTAGGAAGATCATCGTCGACACCTATGGCGGTTGGATTCCCCACGGTGGAGGAGCTTTCAGTGGGAAAGATCCCACAAAGGTGGATAGATCGGCTCATTATATGGCACGCTACGTTGCCAAAAATATCGTTGCAGCGGATCTTGCCGATGAAGTTCTCATCCAAGTGGCCTATGCCATTGGGGTCGCGCATCCTGTCTCCTTGACGGTCGACACGAGAGGAACGGCGAAAGTGGATGAGGAGAGGCTTCAGAAGGTGGTTGAAAAGATGTTCGACTTTCGACCAGGTGCTATAATAAAGCGGTTCCAGCTCTTGAGACCTATATACAAGCAAACAGCGGCTTACGGTCATTTCGGTCGGGACGATATAGATCTGCCATGGGAGCGTCTCGATTCGGTGGAAGAACTGAGGTCGGAATTCGCTGTGTGATAAAGGAGGGTGAACTGTGGCCAACACGAAATCCGCGGCAAAAAGAGCTAGGCAAGCCGAAGTGCGAAGACTCAGAAACAAATCTTATAAGACCAGGTTCAAAAACGCTGTGAAGAAGGTTTTGAAAGCAATAGAAACCGGCGACGTGGAAAATGTGGAAAGGCTTGCAAAAGAAGCGGTTGTTGCCATAGATAAGGCGGCACAAAAGGGCGTAATTCACAAGAATCAAGCAGCTCGCAGGAAGTCGCGGTTGATGAAGAAAGTCAACACCTTTTTGGCTTCGGCTCGAGGACAAGCAGCTGTGGATGCTTGAGGTTGTTGAAAGAGTACTCGATTTCATTCTGCCGAGATTCTGCCCTTTGTGTGGGAAGAGGGTAAGATTTTGGAGTATTGTTTGTGATAATTGTTTGAACGCTTTTGAGGGTCCCCTGACGGGGACCTTTTCGGTTTATCAGCCGTTGGATGGTACGTATCATTTTTGGTGGTATGAAGACGTTGTAGAAAAAGCTGTAAAGCTCTACAAGTATGCGGATCGTTTCTCATTAGCGAAGGTTCTGGCTGTGTGGCTTGATCGTACCATGCGTTATTACTCTTTGCACAACCTTCCCGTTACCTTCGTGCCCACCACTCCGAATGCTTTCAAAGAAAGAGGATTTGACACAATGAAACGGGTTTCAGAAAAACTCGAAAGGATAGGATATGCGGTTGTCGAAACGCTTACTGCAAGAGATGTCCCTTCTCAGGCGGCTTTGAGCAGAAGAGAGAGATTGCGGAACGTCCGAGGGAAGTATCGAACATTGAGTGAGACATGGCTGCCTCCGGAGCTCGTTATCATAGACGACGTGTATACTACCGGTGCTACGTTGGAGGAATGTGCGAGGGTTTTAAAATCTCAGGGTGTGAAGCACGTGATTGGCGTGACGGTGGCGAGAGTTAAAAAAGATCAAATCAGCAAGAAAACGATGTAGTTCAACGACCTGTGTTCTGGCTTCTCAATGAATTTCTGTCAGATAGGCATTAGTGAGAGCCGATAACGGATCCAAGGCAGCTTAAAAATCACAGGACCCCTCCACTTGGAGGGGTCTTTTCATTTTGGCTGGGAGGGGAGGACTCGAACCTCCACTAGCAGATCCAGAGTCTGCCGTCCTGCCATTAGACGACCTCCCAACGGCACCACATATTATATCACCACACCAACGAGATAGTTTTACACGTGTGTGAACTGGATCGTTCCGCACCTTATTTGCTACTCCTAACGTTCGAAAAGCATCGAACCGAAGTTCACGTGGCATGAACTATTCACCTATTCACCGGAGGAGGAAGGGGTGAATCCCTCACATCCACACAGCTCGCACTCGCTTTTTTCCTCGTTTGCATCCACAAAACGGCCCACGCGAAGAGATGGAGGATTTCACATTGCAGGATGCTTGTTGTGCTTCGCTTTCTTCCTCGCTCACACTCACCAACGGACGAAAGTGATGAATCCCACACGCTCACACAGCTTGCACTCGCTTTCTTCCTCGTTTGCATCCACAAAACGGCCCACGCGAAGAGATGGAGGATTTCACATTGCAG
>QNAP01000003.1 GCA_003641795.1 Thermotogae bacterium
CCTCGCTCACACTCACAAACGGGCACTGCCATGAAGATTCAACATCCTGTTTCAGCTTCATGCTCGCTACATCCGTGTAGCTCGGTGCCCGTTTGTACGAGTGCTCGCTTCGGCGCTTCGCAAGACAAGCTTTCTTGCAATGTGAAAACCTCCGTCTCTTCACATGAATCGCTTAACAGCATCCCTCACGAGTACCGAGTGAGCATCCATACAAAACGACCTCGAAGCCGCACGGATGTGGCTGAGAGCGAAGCTGAAGCACGACGCTGAATCTTCGCGTGGGTCGTTTTGAGGATGTGAACGAGGGAAAAAGCGAGTGCCAGCTGTGTGAGCGTGGGGGGGCATCACCGTTATGTGGTTAGGTAAGTTCGAACCGTTATCTTATTCGCTCCCAGGTGGTAAATATCTGTGTGTCGTGTGCCAAAATTCAGTCAAAGAGTTCGGCAAATGGAAAGAGACCAAAGGTTCCACCTGTGTGAATGAAGAGTATACGCGACGTGCGAGGAGCACTCTCTACCATACCTCTGAAGGCCTTGGCGGTATACACCGGATCGAGCACGAGAGCGCCTACGCGTGCCGCTTCTTTTATAATCCTCAGATCTTCATGAGACGGGACCGCGTAGTCAGGCCCTGAAAATTCGTCCAAAATCGTGAGGCGCTCCAGCACACCGGGAACGTTAAATCCCGAGCTCTTCAACTTTGCCAGAATCGCTCTTGCCCGGTCGAAGAAGAACTCTTTGGATCGCTTGGTGACATTTATTCCCACAACTTGAATGTTATAGCTTTTCAAGCTGAGACCCAGAGCAATACCGAGAGCGGTACCCACAGATCCCACTGCACAGTAGATCTGGGTGATCTCGTCGAGGTTCATTTGCCCCTCCAGTTCGTCGATCAACCTAACATAACCCATTATTCCAAGCTCGTTGGTTCCACCTTCTGGGATCGTGTAAACTCGTTCGCCTCGGGCTTCTCGTCTTTCTTTTTCACGCGCGTAAACTTCCTCGACGTGCTCGTACTCTTCATTCGAAACTTCGATAACTTCGGCTCCAAGTATCTCGTCCAAGAGCCGATTCCCTTGCAAAACATCTCCTACCGTTTTCCGTAAGAAAAGAACAGGATGAAGGCCTAAACGCTTGGCTACGTATGCTGTAGCTCTGGCATGGTTGGATTGGACACCTCCACAGGTGAAAACGGTAGTAGCCTTCACGGCAAGTGCTTGACCCATGAGATACTCGAGCTTGCGTATCTTGTTTCCGCTTCCCACGAACTCCGTTAAATCGTCACGTTTGATGAATATCTCCACTCCGTAATGTGCCGAGAGACGCTTGTTGTATTCCACAGGCGTTGGTAAACGCGCCAGGTTCACTCGTTTCATCCCTTAACCCTCCACCAGTTCCACGAGTTTATCCGCAATCTCATACACCGGAAGCACATAATCCGCGTAGCCTTCCTCCACAACAGACTTCGGCATTCCATAAACAATACAAGTCTCCTTGGATTCTGCGATCACTCTTCCGCCGTAGTGCTTTATTTTGAAGACTCCCAGCGTTCCGTCTTTGCCCATTCCTGTCAGCACAACGCCTATAGAGTTAGCACCAAATATTTCTGCCATCTTGTCGAAGGTGTAATCCGCCGCGGGGCGAACATTGTTGATCTTTTCGGCTTTGTCGAGATAAACCTTCATCTCATTTCCTTCGGCTCTGATACCCATATGGTAGTCTCCTGGAGCCACGTAAACAACACCGGATTTTACCATATCACCATCTCCGGCTTCGACAACCGTTACTTGGGAATCCCTATCGAGCCGCATGGCCAAAGATTTCGTGAAGGTGGGTGGCATGTGTTGCACGAGGAAGACGGGAGCTGGGAAATTGGCAGGGAGTGCGGGTATGATGTATTGAAGTGATCTTGGACCACCCGTGGAAGACGCTATACCCACGGCCTTTTTCATCAAACCCAAGCTGGGTAGTTTCAAAGACTTTCTGGACGGAGCTAATTTTGGCCTGTACCTGAGCTTGTTCACGTCCACCTGTGCCGCATTCCTGATCTTCTCTACCAATTCGTCAGCCACTGTCCGGAAGTTTCCTGAGATGGAACCGCCCGGTTTGGTTACGAAATCCACCGCACCTATCTCCAACGCCTCGGTGGTGATGGCTGCCCCTTCTTCTGTAAGACTACTCACCATGATAACCGGCGTTGGCTTTTCCTCTATGATTCGTTTTAGTGCTTCTATGCCGCTCATTTTTGGCATCTCTATGTCAAGAGTTATCACGTCGGGATTTAACTCCTTGCATTTTTCGATCGCTTCCAATCCGTTGCTGGCTACCCCTACCACTTCCATGTCGGGCTGTGAGTTGACGATATCGCGCAAGATGAGCTTCATCAATGCGGAATCATCTGTTACGAGGACGCGAATCTTTTTTCCTGGCAACATTCTCTACCTCCCCGAATATTCCAAGGGTAACAGAAAAAGCCACGAACGCCAATGCCACTGCAGCACCCACTTGAGGTCTCCAACCAAAAAGATGCCGTCCCAAAACCACGGCTCCCACCGAAACGGCAAAGACAGAACTGATCAACACCATACCTGCTGCGGCGTCCTTGACGTGCTTCACGTGTTCATCGTGGTTCGGATGTATTACGTTCATCATCTCTTCAACCACGGTGTTCAAAGCTTCACCGAGCAGAACGAAGAAGACAGCGAAGACCAGCCAAAGTACCTCTACAGGTGAGAAATCTATGAAAAAGCTCAAAACCAGAACGACCGTGCCAAAAGCAAGCTGAATGCGGAAATTGCGCTGATGAGCTACCACAAACTTCAGCCCGTCAACAGCGAACTTCAAACTTTGCCAGAAGCTACGTCTCACTCGAAACCACGGCCGAGGAAGCCGTATCTTTCTTCCCTTCTAAGCCTGTACGTCTTCTCCACAGCTTTGTAGCCTTCTTCAACAGCTTTTTTATTCGCTTCGACGTATTGACCAGGGATGTTCTTTTCGATAGCTTCTAGGAGAAACTCCTTACGCACGATCCCCGTCGATTTTACAAGAGCACCCAATCCAACCATGTTAGCGTAACGCGCATCTCCTACTTTTTCGTGGGCAATTTTGGTCATCGGCACCGAGACGATCTTCTTGGTGATGTGGTTCACCGTCCTTGGCACGCGGGTTACCTGGTCAGAGTCGATCAAAAGAACACCGTTTTTGGCCAAACGCTGAAGAAAGATGCTCACCACCGATCCGTGCATACAGTAGAGAACGTCAAAGAGTTCTGCCACGGGATAATCGATGGGCCGGTTACAGTAAAGCACGTCCGCGTAGCTCGTCCCACCCCTCACTTGAGCCCCAAAAGACTGAGACTGTGCAACCCAGTAACCTTGTTTCATGAGCGCCTCTGCGAGTATCCGAGCGGCTAAGATGTTCCCCTGGCCTCCCAAGCCGGCGATCCGTACTGCTTGCGGTATCGGTATCTCCAACCTCACCTGCCCTCACTCCCTAAAAATCCTTACTCTCGATCCCCTACCGATTTTAACATTCCTCACTCAGCTCTCAACGATTTTTGCAGCTTCCGATACGTCTCAAAGTATTCGGGTTTCTCTTCTTTTCGAAACTCACCTATGATGATCTTACCTTCGAGCTCTTCTTGTGGCATCGTTTGGGCCTTTTTTAGCAGCACGCTGTTTTTCTTGAAATACTCCAACATCTGAGGAGCGTTGGGCATTCCATTATATCGTCCAAAGTATGTGTGACAGTTGGAAATGACGTCTACCACAGAGAGTCCTTTGTGCTCTATCGCAGATTTTACATACTCCACTGTCATCTCGTAGTGGAAGACCGTGCTCCGAGCCACGTAAGTAGCTCCGGATGATAAAGCGAGGTCGACCACGTCGAATGGTTTCTCGAGGTTCCCATAGGGGGCGCTGGATGCCCTGTATCCCATGGGAGTTGTGGGAGCCACTTGTCCCCCGGTCATGCCGTAAATGGCGTTGTTGAAGACAATCACTGTTAGATCGAGGTTCCGCCGGCAGGCGTGTATGAAATGGTTACCTCCGATCGCGAGCATGTCGCCATCTCCGCCCATAACCACGACGTTCAAATCTGGACGTGCTAACTTTACTCCAGTGGCGAAGGCTAAGGCTCTACCGTGGAGGGTATGCAGGGTGTTGAAATCGAGGTAACCTGTTACCCTTGACGAACATCCAATACCGGAGACCACCGCCACGTGCGATTTTTCCAGTCCCAGCCTGTCTACCGCTTCTACAAATGCTTTCATGATTATTCCATTGCCACAGCCCGGACACCAGACAGTTGGGACACGATCGATCCTGAGATAGCCCAGCAGTTTTTCTTTTTTCAAGTTTTATGCCCCCTCCCATTTGTGTTGTTCGACTTTCACTTTCGTCATCCGGAAGAGAAAATCGGTCAATGGATCGGGGTAGTCCTCGCTGTAAACAACCCTTACAATCCCCGCGTTTATAATCAATCGAGCACATACGGAGCACGGTTTGTGCGTCACGTAGATTGTCCCACCCTCCGTCGCAATTCCAAACCTCGCTGCCTGCGTTATAGCGTTCTGTTCAGCGTGAAGTGCGTAACACACCTCCTGACGTTCTCCACTCTTGATTCCAAGATCGTCCCTGATGCAACCGATTTCATCACAGTGAGGAAATGTGGAGGGAGGTTGATTATAACCAGTGGCGATGATTCGGTTGGACTTGACGATGAGCGCGCCTACCTTTCTATGGAAACACGTGGAACGATCTCTTACAAGGTAAGCGATCCTCATGAAGTAGTCGTCCCAACTCTCTCGTTGATCAGCCTTCGGTTCCCAATGTAAATTTGTAAGATATTCACCGAGCTTGTCCATACCCAATAAATTTTAACATCTCTTGAGGCATCTTAGCCATCCTTCTTTTTGATTTTTTCGAACTCACTCGCTTCCCAAATGACTGTAGTTGAGTATTAGGGCGAGCGTTATCATCACACTGCCGAGTATCGAAAAGACAGTGGGCCTTTCTCCAAGTAGCAGAGCTGCGGATACCATGGAGATGGCGGGTTTTGCAAAGAAAACGGTGGAGGCTTTGACTATACCTACGATTTCGGACGCTTTGAAAAACGTAACGTAAGCAATCCCTGTGGTGCCAAGGCTGAGGTAAATCAACCTGAAAAAATCGCTCGGCCACAGGATCGTGGCCATTTCAACTTTTGAAAACAGGAGAACGGGGAGGTAAAAAACAATGGATAGGAAAGACGAATACGCTGTAGCCGTGAGTGAGCCCAGACGCTTAGAATAAGGCTTGAGCAAAATCGTGTAGAATGCGAAGGTGAAGGCAGCAACGATTCCAAAAAGGAAGGGAAGCCCTCCGCTCAACTTGCCAAATCCCAGCGTTAGCACACCTAAAACTCCGATGAGTACCGAAGCAATCTTTCTTGGAGTTAGCTTTTCCTTGAGCAAAAATGGGGCGAGTAACGTGACAAAAACAGGATTGCACGCTACAAGCGTAGCTGCTTCACTGGCAGAACCAAGCGATACAGCTATCTGTAAGATTCCCATGGAAACAACGCTGTTGACGGCACCAATGAGAGCGAGTTTCCACAGGATCGAAGCGGGAGGCCGAGCACGTGAAAAAGCCAACAAAAACGCTCCACCGATCAGAAATCGAAGGAAGGTCAAAAGGAGAGGATCTAACCGTTCCATAAGAGGTTTGCTGACAACTTCCATCGTCGAGAAGAAGAAGGCCGTGATTCCAAGCAATATGAGTATCATCTTTTAATCTCCTAAGTGGAATCGCACCTACAGCTAACTCTTAAACACCACGAAGCTGCCGCCACTTTAGTATTATAGTATAAGATGGATCATCAGATACGTTTTTGACTGAAGGGAGGTGATCCCATGAAAATACGTAAACTTGGCAAATACAAGTGGATGATCGAAAAAGAAGGAAACATGAAGGTCCCGGCGGTAATATTCACCGATGAAGAATCTATAGAGAGTGAAGAACTTCAAAACGCAGCTCAACAGATTGCCAACGTGGCAACGCTCTCTGGAATCGTACGCTATGCAGTTGCCATGCCCGACATCCACTGGGGTTACGGCTTTCCCATTGGTGGTGTTGCTGCCTTCGATACCGACGAAGGCATCATCTCACCAGGGGGTGTGGGATTCGACATAAACTGCGGTGTGAGACTGCTTACAGTTGATATTCCCGCAGACGAAATCTTACCGAAACTTGAGCTTCTCGCCGACGCCATCTTTAGATCGGTCCCCGTGGGCGTAGGATCGAGGAGACACGAACGCTATCCTAAGAAGGTGCTCGAGCAAGTTTGTCTTAAAGGAGCACAATGGGCCGTAGAAGAAGGATTCGGGCAAGAAGAGGACCTTCAGCATATCGAAGATGGAGGACGATTGAAAGAGGTGGATCCTGACGCAGTGTCAGACAGAGCCTATGAAAGAGGATCGGACGAACTCGGAACTTTGGGATCTGGCAACCACTTTATGGAAATCCAGCGGGTAGAGCGAGTTTACGATAGAGAAGCTGCCGTCTTTCTTGGTATTGTCGAAAACACTGTCACAGTTATGATCCACTCTGGTTCCAGAGGATTCGGTCATCAAATCGCCACAGATTACATAACTTTGATGAGAAATCAGTTGAAAGGCCATAACGCCGACCTTCCGGATCGGCAACTCATCAACGCACCGTTTCGACATCCCGTAGGACAGCGGTACTACAAGGCCATGTGCTGTGCAGCCAATTACGCTTTCGCCAATCGTCAGATGATCACTTACTACGTCAGGCAAGCATTTGCCTCCGTCTTTCCTGGTGCTAAGCTCAAAGTTGTCTATGATGTGGCCCACAACGTGGCAAAAGTGGAAGAACACGAAGTTGATGGAGAACGATTAAAGCTCGTGGTGCACAGGAAGGGGGCCACCAGGGCTTTCGGTCCTGGAAATTCCACACTTTCGGGAATCTTCAGAAACCTCGGACAACCCGTACTCATTCCCGGTGATATGGGAACGGCATCTTACGTATTGCTGGGAACAAAGGAAGCCGAAAAGGAGGCATTTGGTACCACCGCACACGGTGCCGGTAGACGTTTGGGAAGAAAAGAAGCCAAGCGTCGTCTCAGTCTCTCTCAGGTGATGAAAGAAATGCGAGAGAGAAAAATCGTGGTACGTTCTGCCTCTAAAGGAACACTGATCGAGGAAGCACCAGAAGCTTATAAAGATGTGGATCGTGTGGTTGAAATAACCGAGGCAGCGGGGCTTTCCAAGCGAGTAGTTAGGTTAGTCCCGTTGGCCGTGATCAAAGGATGATGGAGGTGATGAGGTGAAGGCTAAGGGTTTTCTGATGATGCTGCTTCTCGCTTTCGGTTCGGTGTTGGCAGCATCCACTTGGGATGACTTTTGGAATTACAATTCTGCGCATGACGCACAAGGTATACTCTCACTGGTATCTAAATTGGAAAACACAGGGGTGGAAAATTTGAATGCCACGGAAACAGCGGTTCTCGCCTACGCCTACACGGAGTACGCTAACTGGGGTCTTCCTTCTGGTGATCGACAAAAGGAAGAACTTTACGAAAAGGCCCTCGAGTACGCAGATATGGCCATCGCAAAAGATCAAAACAGCGCCTTTGCTCATTATGTAAAGGGAGCCACCATAGGTAGGCTCGCCCAGTACAAAGGCATCATTCAAAGCCTCTTCATGTTGGATGATTTCGACCGTCATTTGCTCAGAGCCATCGAATTGGATCCAAACAACTTTTTGGCGTACGTGGCCATGGGCATGAGATATAGGGACACCCCTTGGCCGTTTAAAAACTACAAGAAAGCCGAGAGTTATTTAAAGAAGGCCATCGAGATCGATCCGAGATATGTGAACGCGTATTACGAGCTGGCCGTATTATACGAGAAAATGAAGCGTTACGACGAAGCTCGGCGGCTTTACGAGAAGATACTGAGTATGGAACCTCATCCCTTATTCGTAGCACAGGGAATGGAAACCAAGGAAACCGCGAGAAAGTGGATAGAAGAACACAATAAATGAAATTGTACACGGTCAATATCGCCGACTATGTGGAGCGGGTTGAATCGAGTTCCCGTACTCTCGAGGTTAAGTGTACCAGAATAGTTACCTCAAAGAAGAACCGAATCTTCATCGAGCGCCCATGGCAGGAGCTTGGCACACACGATCATTACGGAGAATTCGTCAGAATCCTTTACGTCAAGGATCCGCCGGTGAAAATAGCGCGGTGGGTGGGCAGTAAAAGAGACATTCTGTACTACATAGACCTTTGCAAGGTGATAAACTGGACACCTTTAGAAGTGAGTTTGATGGATCTCGAAGTCGACTTCGTGATTTCAAAACCCGGTATCCTGAAACTGCTGGACACGGGTGAGCTCGTCACTTCCTACAGAAATGGTCAGATCTCGTTGGAGGATCTTTCTCAAGCTTTGTTTCACTTAGAAAACCTGGTGAACGGATTCTTCGACGATTTTTGGACTAAGCTGGAACGATTGATAACTCCCTTCGAGGAGCTGATGGGTGGTTTTGAATGAACGAGAAGCCTTTGCGAGAATGATTTCAAGGCATGTCGGTAACACCGCCATTGCCCATGCTTTCGCCGAAGTTCCAAGAGAGCGCTTTCTCCTTCATCCGGCTCTCAAGTGGCAGGTCTATTCGGACGAGGTCCTTGTCACCTACCAGAAGGCAGGCATTATGAGTACCTCGAGCCAGCCTTCGCTA
Source organism: Thermotogae bacterium (assembly GCA_003641795.1). Classification (GTDB taxonomy): domain Bacteria; phylum Thermotogota; class Thermotogae; order UBA12178; family UBA12178; genus UBA12178. The sequence continues at coordinate 8,744 of QNAP01000003.1, forward strand.
ATGGCACAGTACATGGTATGGGCACGTTTGAGCGCCAGCTCCAAAGTTCTCGAAATAGGAAGCGGTACCGGATACAACGCTGCCGTGATGTCACGAGTCTGCAGACAGGGGCTTGTTGTGGGCGTGGAATACTGTAGGGAAATGGTAGAGTTTGCCACTCGCACCGTCGATGAGCTTGGATACACCAACGTGAAGTTCCACACGGGCGACGGGTTTTATGGATACCCTCCAGAAGCGCCGTATGACACGGTGGTGGCTACCGTGGCTGTGACGGAGATTCCTATCCACTGGTACGAACAACTCAGGGAGGGTGGTCGTATTGTCGCACCCATCCATTTGAAGACAGTGTACTCGGATCCCACCATTGTGTTGGAAAAAACGAGAGATGGTCTCGTGGGCAAATTTACGACCGACACACGCTTTATATCAGCTCGTGGCGTCTTCGAAGAACGATACGCCCAACGTCGTGAAAGACTGAACACGATGCGACATTTGGAAGAAAGCGGTAGTCTAAAGCTCTCCATCCCACGGCCGGTATTGGAGTTCGTATCTCAAAAGATTTGGACCGACACCGCCATTTACTTCGTTGGAGAAAGGGGATACGCAAAATGGAAGGGAACCTTTTGGCGTCTTTACGGAGACGTGGCGCGCGAGCTCGGAAATTATGAGGAAAGTTGGCTTGATCATGGAGATGGGGGGTTCTTCGAGATCGTGTTCAAATTGACGCCTCAGAAAAGCTCGATGATAGGGAGCTTTGAATGAATATGAATGCGCTCGACAGTTTTCTACAGATGAAATTTTTAGCGTGGTTGCTCGCATCCGCCAGGATCGCTGGTATCTTCACCTCTGCGCCGGTTTTCTCAGCGCAAGCGATCCCCTTGAGCGTGCGAATCTTTGGATTCTTGTCTCTCGCATATCTGAGTCTTCCCACATTGAACGACGTGGTATGGATTAACACCTCCGTGTGGATGGTGGTTATATGGAGTCTCGGGAACTTCCTGCTGGGTGTTTTGATGGGCACAGTGGCATCCCTCGCCCTCTACGCCGCTATGTACGCCGGTGAAATCTTTGGAATACAGATGGGATTTGCCCTCGCTCAAGTCTTCGATCCAGAAATGAGAGAGGAGACACCCCTGCTTGGACAGATCTCTTTCCTGCTGGCCACCTACGTTTTCATAGCGTTAAAGGGGCATTTGATGCTTTATAAAACGTTGTTGCTCAGCTATGAAAAGATTCCCGTTACGGCACCGATCAACGTGGCCGACCTTGCCCAGGAGATGACACGAAGAGTTGCGGATATCTTTTCGCTTGGAGTTCAATTTGGGCTTCCCATGATAGGTTTCATGTTACTGGTATCGTTGATCTTAGGGATTATGTCGCGTCTAATACCGCAGATGAACGTTTTCATGATAGGGTTGCCGCTGAAAACCTTAGCGGGCATATTCATGTTTGCAGGGCTGGTGGGAGTTTGGGCCGACGTTTACGGGGAAGTGATTCTCAAGTTCATCATGGGTTTGGAACGTTTGATAGGGGTCCTATCGCCCTGAGATCAGAAATCGATCTACAGCTCTTTGCTGATCCCGACAAGACAGAACCTGCCACACCTCGGCGAAGAAGAAGGGCACGAGAAGAGGGAAACGTCCCTCAATCTCGTGAGCTCAGTTCTTCAATCACGTTTCTGATAGTCTCATCTGTTCTTTTTGCGCTGTTGCCCATGCTCACTGATAGTTTGAAGGCGATGGTGAACGAGTTCTGGAGCCTTTCAGGCCCGATCCTGCGCGATTTTCCAGACATGTGGACCTATTTAGGCAACATGAGAAACGTCATCTTCACAGCCTTTTCTCTACTGTTTGTGGCAACCGTCAGCAGTATCATTGTGGGACTGTTACAAACTCGTTTTCTGTTCGCTCCCAAAGCCCTGAAGTTCGATCTCAATCGAGTGAATCCTGTGGAAGGCATGAAACGCATTTTTTCTATGCGGTCCGTGATGGAACTGCTGAAATCCATCTTCAAGGTAGTGATAGTAGGATACGTGGGATTCTCAGTCCTGAAAAAAGCTTGGGATATGTTGCACTTAATGCCTCAAATGGACACGCTGGAATCCATGCAAATAATCAAATCCCTTGGCCTCGAACTCGCGATAAAGATGGGCATACTCTTGGTAGTGTTGGGAGCGATCGATTACTTCTATCAACGATGGGAGTATGAGCGCAACATCAAGATGACCAAACGGGAAGTGAAGGAAGAGTATAAAGATATAGAAGGTCATCCAGAAGTGAAACGGAAGCAAAGAGAAAAGATGGTTCAGCTCATGCGTCAACGAATGATGTACGAGGTACCCAAGGCAGATGTGGTGATCACCAACCCTGTGCACTTCGCTGTGGCTCTTAAATACGACACACAGACCATGGGAGCACCGCGTGTGGTAGCAAAAGGTAAGGATCTGATAGCACAAAGGATAAAACAGATCGCAGAAGAAAACGGCATACCAATAGTCAGAAATCCTTCACTGGCCAGGATGCTTTACTACTCCGTAGAACTCGGTGACGAGATTCCCGAAAGGTTCTATCGTGTTGTAGCAGAGGTTCTCGCACACGTATACACTATGAGGTGATCGTGGTGTTCAAGTATGTTGATGTGGTAGTCGCTCTTTTGATAGTAGCCATAGTCCTGCTGATGATCATACCCATTCCGACAATGTTACTCGACTTTCTACAGCTCATGAATATCAGCCTGGCCGTCTTACTACTGTTGACGACCATGTACATACGCAGCGCACTGGAACTTTCATCCTTCCCCACGTTGCTTCTGATTCTCACACTCTTTCGATTGGCGTTGAACGTGACTTCTACCCGGCTCATACTCCTGCAAGGTAGAAACTTCGGTGGCAGAGTGATCAGGGCGTTCGGTGAATTCGTCGTTGGAGGGGACTACGTGGTGGGTCTGGTGATCTTCCTCATCCTGGTAATTATCCAATTCATCGTGATAACACGAGGTGCTGAGAGAATCGCTGAAGTGGCGGCTCGATTCACTTTGGACGCCATGCCAGGCAAACAGATGAGCATAGATGCCGATCTCAGTGCGGGTTTGATAACCGAGGAAGAAGCGAGAGAAAAACGAGCAGAGATAAGACGTGAGGCAGACTTTTACGGTGCCATGGACGGAGCAAGTCGCTTCGTTCGCGGTGACGCCATCGCTTCCATCATCATCACGTTGGTGAACATCGTGGGGGGATTGATCATAGGTATTCTTCGGCAAGGTATGAGTGCAGGGGAAGCGGCGCAGGTTTATACCTTACTCACAGTCGGCGACGGGCTGGTGGCCCAGATCCCAGCGCTGTTGATCTCCACCGCATCCGGAATCATCGTGTCTCGAGCTGCATCCAAAGAGAACCTTGGACGCGACATAACCCGCGAGTTGTCGAGAGAGACGAAGGTGGTACTGCTCACCGGGGGAACGGTGCTCTTCCTGGGCTTTTTCACCCCACTACCCGCGTTGCCGGCACTCCTTTTAGGTGGTGCTCTACTCTTGTTGGGATTTCTCGCCATGCGTGCAGGGCCAAAGCCGCCACCAGCTGTGGCTGGAGCGGCAGAACCAAGAGAAGCCGGCGTGACCCCTGGTGCGGGACCACCAACATCTCCTCCTTTGACAACCCCAGACGAGGTCGCAGAAGTTATTCAAACCGATACGGTAGAAGTAGAAATTGGCTACGGTTTGATACCTTTGGCTGACCCTTCTCAGGGCGGGGATCTCTTAGAGAGAGTCACTATGGTTCGAAAACAACTCGCTTATGAACTCGGCTTGGTCTTAACCCCAATTCGAATGCGTGACAGCGTGCTTTTAAAGGCTAACGAATACGTGATAAAGATCAGAGGAGCCGAAGTGGGACGATACGAGCTTTTCCCGGATAGGTTGCTTGCCATAAACCCTGGTTTCGCTCAGGGACCGCTACCCGGTGTGAAGACGAAAGAACCATCTTTCGGACTGGAAGCATACTGGATAGACGAGTCCCAGAGAGAAGCGGCCACGGAGAAAGGCTTCACCGTGGTCGATGCGGCCACGGTCTTCGCAACACATTTAGCAGAGGTAATAAGAAGCCACGCTCACGAAACCCTGGAAAGCAGGGAGTTCAATCTCCTGCTTGAAGGACTCAGGCGAACCCACGAAGAGCTCGTGGATGAAGTGATTCCGACGCTTCTGAAACGACACGAAGTGAGAAAGATCTTGCAAAATCTTCTCAGAGAACGTGTATCCATAAGGAATCTGCCGCTCATTTTCGAGACCATCGCCGAGCACGCCGAGAAAATCTCAGATCTCGACCTTCTCACGGAGAAGGTGCGCCGTAACCTTGGAAGACAGATCTCCCAATCACTCCTTTCAGAAGATGGTAGAATTCACGCAGTAGCGATAGATCCACAACTGGAAGAGAAATTCGCAGATTCAATACGAGAAGGCGAGGAACGCTACATAGCCATAAATCCGGAGGTACTCCGGAGTTTCGTCGAAAGTTTGAACAAGGCGCTCGAGCAATTGATGAAGAAAGGTTACCTACCAGTGTTGGTGGTGTCAGGCAGCATAAGACTCTACGTGTATCGGCTTGTTAGTCGTTATATTCCATCCATCTCTGTGGTGGCCTATGAGGAGGTTCCTGACGATATAGAGCTGGTAGTTGAGAACGTGGTGAGGCTGGAATGAGAATAAAACGTTACGTGGGTCGAACGATGAAAGAGGCCTTAAGTTTGGCGCGTTCGGAACTTGGAGAGGATGTTCTCATCCTCAGCACACGCAAGTTGAGAAGAGGAGGATTCTTAGGCCTCTTTGGAGGAGAGGTCGTGTTCGAAGTTACCGCTGCGGCGGAAGAATCGCCAAAACCTTCAAAGTCTTTCCAGTACCAGAACACTGTTAAACCATTGCCGACGCAGGTCCCTCCAGCGGACAAGCACGGCACGGCAAGTATTTATCAACTCCGTGAGATTCTCAGCAAGAACCCCGAGATAAGAAAAGAGGAAAAGACATCACGCAACACGCAGACTAACCCAACCACCCATTCCGAGCTTGAAGAGATCAAAGACATGATAGGGGATCTTCAAAGGCTTGTGCTACGCGGAAAGGCCCAGTACCCTCCTCCTTACGACCTTCTTGCCGAACTTCTTGAATCTCAGGAATTGAGCAGAGATTCTGTTGAAAGGATCATCCGTTCTATGATGATGCATTGCGGTTCTCACTGCGAAATGGACGAGTCTTTCTGGAATCAGCTCACCGACGTTCTCATCACAACGGTAAGAACGGATATTCCCTTCCCCAAAGGAAAAGCGATCTTTGTCGGACCCACGGGTGTGGGAAAGACGACCACGGTGGCAAAGCTCGCAGCTAAGTATCATCTGGATATGGGAATCGACGTCATGCTCGTGACGGTAGACACGTTCCGCATCGCTGCTGCAGATCAACTTCGTACCTATGCTGAGTTGATAGGCATTCCATTTGCGGTTGCTTACACACCTAAAGAGTTGTCGTACATCTTGAAGGAAGCGGAGGAACACAAACTCATATTGATAGACACAGCGGGAAAGAATCCGCACAGTGAGCTTCACATCAACGAACTCATGGCTTTTATGAACGTGGCAGAAGCCGATGTGGTTTACCTCGTGTTGAGCGCGGTAACGCGGCACCGAGACCTGCTGGAAGCTTACCGACGAATGAAGAAGGTGGGAGTGACACATTTCGTCTTCACAAAGCTCGACGAAACACGCGTTTTCGGACCTCTTATCGATCTCATCAGAATCAGCAGGGTGCCCGTTGCATACTTTACCAACGGTCAACGTGTGCCTGACGATATCGAAGAAGCGAAGCCCAAGGTACTGGCTTCCCTGTTGGTCGAAGAGGTGAAAGAGAGTGAGAAAAGATCAAGCGGCAGGACTGAAGAAAAGCGCCAGGACAGATAACACAGAGATCATCGTTTGCTCTGGAGGCAAGGGGGGGGTTGGAAAATCCCTACTCTCTACGAACTTGGCTCTGGCGCTTGCTCAGTTTGACAAACGGGTCTTGCTCTTCGATGCAGATGTGGGCTTCGCCAACGACGAACTCTTGTTGGGCGTTTCGGCTATTCGCACTCTGAAAGATTATCTTAAAGGTAAAGCCGATCTTGAAGACGTTCTCACCCCCACCAAGTATGGCATTTGGCTTCTGAGTGGGGGAATGGACGTCGAAGATATCCTCGCTTTCAGCTTTGAATCGAAACATCGGCTCGTGGCTGATTTTTTGAGAGTAGTGGCAAAGATGGATTACGTTGTAGTAGACACACCCGCAGGGTTCAGTGAGCACTTGAGAGGTTTTTTCGAAGCTGCTGATCATCTCTTCGCTATCACTACCTCGGAATCAACTTCGCTGATGAATACCTACACTTATCTCAAGTATCTGGTGCTCAACGGCTTTGAACCGCAGTATCACTTAGTGGTGAACATGGTGAGGGATCTGGAAGAAGGGAAGAGAACCGCCGATAGATTGAAGCAAGTATTTCAGAGATTCGTAGGACTCGAACTTTCGGGAATTTACATAATCAAGTATGATAGCACGGTTAAGAAGAGTGTGATTGCCCAAAGACCCTTTGTGGCAGAAAAGACAGCTCGCCAACCCTATTTCACCGTCATGAGAGCCGCGGCTTCAGTGGTAAAAACGGAGTACAGAGAGAAGCTGAACTTCTTTGAAAGAATGAAGAAACTGTTTGGAGTGGGATGAATTGATACTTGCGGCGGAGATCCAAAGGTTTCTCGAACCCGGCACCTCGGCACAATTTGAATTGGCGAATCACAGCTACGACTGCCGTATCTTAGATGTCAACCTGCACTCGAAAACCGTTGAATTGGTTCTCGACAGAGTGGAAAAGCTACCCGAGGACATCATCGGCAGTGAGGTTCAAATGGAGGTAAGGGGAGACTGGTATAGTCTGAAGATCCCAGCTCGAGTGGAAACGGTTGTTGAGCGCTCTTTCGGTGTCGTTGTCTTGCTACACATTGGGGAACGGATCATCGTTTCCAAGAAACGGAGGTTCGCGCGATATCCAGTCTTGATAAAGACCAAAGTAAACACCGAAGGAAATAATGAGCAAGGAGACTGCGTGGTGATCGACATTTCTACAAACGGCCTCGGGTTGATCTGTGAGGGGTTCTCAAAAGCTCCTCAAAAACTTTCAGTCCCGCTCGATGATGGTACTGTGAAAGCAAATGTGAGAGCGATCAGAAGAATAGGTTGGATGTATAAAATCGGGGCACAAGCAGAGAGCGGGCAAAACGCGCTTGAAGCTATAGTGGAAAAAGCGAAACAAACGCTTAAAAAGAGAGGACTGGATCTGTGAATGCCAGAAACTTCTATGTCGAGAAGCTCAAATCACTGGATGTGATAAAACCGGGGATGAACCTCGAGCTGGAAACGGACGATCCCGAAGTAGCGGGAGTCTACAGGAGTACCGTTCACGACGTGGCGGGTGAAGGAAGGGTCCTCAAAATAGGCATGCCCACGTTGGGTGGCAGAGTTGTCCCTTTGCCAAAGGGTACACGTCTGTACGTGAGGGTACCAGATCGAGGAGCTCTTTACACCTTCTATTCGACCGTTCTGGGTTATAGAAAAGACGAGGAAGGTTTTTACGTCACATTCATCACACTGCCTGGCATCGTGAACAAAGTCCAGCGACGTCGCTTCGTCCGCATACCGGTTGTAGTAGATGGGATCTTCAAGCTTACCGAAACAGAGGAAGCTGTAAAGTTCGTGACACGGGATTTCAGCGCTGGCGGTGCTGCCATCGTCGCGAGCAAACCTATTCCACTCGACACCGTAGGGACGGTCATCTTCGACTTCAAAACTAAAAGAAAGATACCACCCCTCAAAGCCCGAGTGGTGAGGGAATTAGGGAAAACAGAATCTGGTGGATGGGCGTATGGTATACAATTTTTGGATGTAGATGCAGCTATGGAGAGAAAGCTCGTCCAGCTGTCTTTCGAACTCGAGAGAAATCTCAGGAAAGAGGGGTAGTGACCATGAACGAAGATGCTGGCGGTATAGTGCTCAACGAAGAGCAAAAAGATATGTTGAAGGAGTTTGGTAACATAGGGGCAGGCAACGCAGTGACAGCTCTCTCGATGCTTTTAAACACCAAAGTCACCATAAATGTTCCGGGTGTGGAAATCATTCCCCTTGCCAAACTTCCACTTTACTTCGAAGATCCTTACGAGCTCGTTGCAGGCGCGGCTATGCACGCCTCAGGTGATGCGGAAGGAACGTTCCTATTGATACTCGATTCAGAAGCGACGAAAAAAGTCTTGGAAATCCTTTTGGGTACTCCCCCCGCATCTCTCACTGAACTTAGCGAGATGGAGCAATCAGCCCTTGGAGAGATAGGTAACATCATGTGCGGTTCTTATTTGGTTGCCCTGTCGAACTTCACAAATCTTAACCTGGAAAGCACTCCCCCAGTTGTACTGTTGGATATGATAAGTGGCATAGTCACAGAGGCCGCTTTGGTTACGGTGGGTAAAGAGTTCGAAGACAACATAATCCTCGTGGAAACCGAGATGTCGGCCGACGTGTTTAGTAGAAGCGTTCGAGGGATGATCTTTTTCATACCGGGACCGGGTGCGCTCGAAAGGATTCTCGAGGCCATGGGGTGGAAACCAGATGCCTGAAAAGGTAATCATAGGAATAGGGGAGCTGGCCGCGGCAAAAAATCCCGCAGTTATCATCACGCTGGGATTGGGGTCTTGCGTGGGCGTGTGTATAAGAGACCCTGTCAACCGTGTTGGTGGAATAGTACACGTGATGCTTCCAAAAGCTCATGAGCCTTCACCAGCTAAACCGGGAAAATACGCTGACACTGGAATCGCCGCGCTGCTTGCGGAAATCAGACAAAAAGGAGGAACCAGCTCAAAGCTTGAAGCAAAGATTGCGGGGGGAGCTGCCATGTTCGGCAGTAAAAACAGTGGAAGTATGGATATTGGCAGAAGGAACGTGGAAGCTGTGAAGGAACAGCTGAGACTCCATAACGTTGAATTACTGAGCGAAGACGTCGGTGGCAATAGGGCGAGGAGTATTGAATACAACATAGAAACCGGGATACTTCTGGTGCGCAAGGTAGGGGGCGGGGAAAAGATCGAAGTGAAAGAGATATGAAGCCCAACAAGTATGTCTTGGATGCCGAGAAGGTCGCCGAGGATTTTCTTCCCATGGTCAAACGGATAGCGCTGGACGTTCACGCAGCATTACCTCACAATGTGGAGTTGGATGATCTCATTCAAGAGGGATTGCTCGCGTTGGTGGACGCTCTCAAACGATACGATCCTTCGAGGGGTGTCAAACTATCAACCTTTCTCTCCCTGAGAGTGAAGGGTGCCATGTATGACTACCTCCGGCGGCTCGATTGGATGCCTCGCTCGAGGAGACGCGCAATAAAGTGCGTGGAAAGGGCTCTTGTGGAGCTCTCAGAGATCGAAAATGAACCTCCCACGGACGAACGCATAGCGAAATACTGTGGCATTACTACAGATGCCGTAAAGAAAGCTAAGATGGATTTGGCAGCTCGACAGCTGCTTCGGCTCGACGCTTACTTGGAGGGTCACGATCTCCCTTCAGAATCTTCCACAGAAGAGGCGGTGTATCGCGAGATTCTCAAGGAACATCTTGAGTTGGCGATAAGAAGATTGAGCGAACGCGAACGGCTGATACTCTCTCTCAGGTTTGAAAAAGAACTCAACTTGAGAGAAATCGCGCTCGTAATAGGCGTAACTGAATCACGGGTTTCCCAACTCTTGAATGCGGCTTTAGCAAAACTCAGAAAGTTTTTGGGATTCGAAGAAGAAGGGGTGTGACGTGGAACCCATCGATTTACAGACAGTGATCGTAAGGGGAGTGGACGCGGCAACCCAGGTGAGTAACGAGACGAATCAGGCACTCTTGATTCAGCACCACCTCTCAGCACGACAGGCTGAGCAGATTCGGCGCGAAACCACTCAGGTCACAACGCCGAGAAACGTGGATCAAAAGACCGTACGCACATCCACAGAGGGCGGTGGGCAACATACATTCTACAGCGGTAGTCGAAGAGAAGGCGGAAGCCGCAAAAAGCGAAGCAGCATGGACGACTTTCGCGGACACATATTGGATGTGAGACTGTGAATCTCGCCTACATGTCCACTCTCAAAGAAGATGGGAAATATATCGGGGGAATACTCGTGGTAGACGAGCATACCATACCCGTGGAATTCAAATACACAGATCCCTTCCAACCTACACGCCTGCAGAGAGTGCTTTATGGAAAATCTCTTGAGTCTTATCTGGAACATGGCCTGATCTTGAAGAGTCTCCTCCGTGAGCTGGAAAGCAAGCCAGATTTTCTATTTGTTGACAATCTTGGAGCTGTAGATTTTATCGAGGGAGTCGTCTTTCTTCAAGCCGCGGCACTGGCTGCCGGTACCGATCAGGAGACCCCGATGGAAGAAGGGGAGTACATCTTACCACTGAGCAAGGGAAAAGGGTTGAGGATTGTCAGCAAGACTCCCCTGGATTCCCAAAAGCTCGACACCATCCTGCAATTGGCAAGAGATCAGGATATCTTCGAGCCTTTCACGAGATTGAAGATGGCTCTGAGACTGATCATCTCGGGTGAGGTGGATTGAATCCACTCCGAGATCTTTGGGAAACTCTGAAGCTCGAGCTTAAGGGCCCTACCTGCAAGGAAGCAACGTTGCGAATCCCGATTCCCATCGTTCACAGACACCATCTGCGGCTTCGTTGTGAAAAGATAGAACCGTCGATGAAGATCGCGGTGAAGTCGTCGAACATAACACCAGAGATTTCGAAAAACACTCTTAGCGTTACAGATGAACCGTCGATCATGTCATGCATGTTGCAACCCGAAGTTGCTACAGAAAGTCAAAGCTGGTCAACGAGATGTGAAGTTTTAACTGTACCTGTAGAATTCGGCTCTGCAGAAAGAGTTTCGCACGTGGGGTTCCCCAAAACTCTTAATATCAGGAAAAGGGAGTTGCCGCGTCTTGTTTTGAGAGACTGGAGAAGAGAGATAGAAACGTGTATCGATCCGGCCCCCTCGGTGAATCTACAGTCTGTCTGGAAAATTCTCCGAGTTCTCCAGATCACGCATTCCAAATCCCGAATCCGATTCGTTGGTATCTACGAAAGTGTTCCAGCCGATGCGGTGGAGTTCACTGTAGTTGGACGAAAGCTGTGCTTTAAACGACCACCGAAGACGGTAAATCCCCAGAATCTCATGGTCTTCGAAGAGCGCATCCCATCTGGCAAGGTTAAACTGGTGATCATAAAGTTACGGGAGAGCGATCATGAGTCTTTCAAAACTAATAAGCCTCGTTGAATCGCGCAGAGGTCCTATATTCGTTGTGGTGAAGGACGAAGCGGCAGCGAGGGAGCTTGCCAACCTTTTAGGTGGAGGCCACTTCCCCGCACACGACGTCTTCCCCTTCGATTCCTTCCCTCCATCTACAGAGGTAATCAGAGCGCGGCTACAGATCGTCAAATCAGTGATAGAGGGTGAAATCAAAACCCTTGTAGGTACGCTGAGAGCGTTTCTAACACCAACCCTGCCGATGGACGCTTTTCGTAACTTTTCTTTTGAACTTCGCAGAGGTAACATCATCTCCGAGCAACTTATTCATACCCTTCCCATATCCGGATACAGACGTTCTTACATCGTGAGAACACCCGGGCAATTCGCCGTGCGCGGCATGATTGTGGACATCTTTGACCTGCCAACTCGCACCCCTTATAGGATAGAACGCGATGGTGACACCATCGTCGAGATAGATCTCTTCGATCCCATGACACAGCGTTCTTCGAAAAAAGTGGTGTACGCGCAGATCCACCCCGCACGGGAATGGCTCTCGACAAGAGAAACGTACGATGTGGTAGCACGGCGCCTTCAAAACTCGATGGTGGAGATGGAAGACCTGGACCCCATATTGGACCGCATGCCCGGAGTAACCCAGGAAAAACCCCACTACTTATGGCAGGATTTTCGGACATACAACATCATTCTCGTAGATTCAAAGCGATCTTTTGAGGCTCTCGAGGAATTTCTGGAAGAAGTGAACGATTCCATGGTAAACACCACACTCAGAGAAGTGTTCTTGAAATACTCCTTCGGCAGTGTGAAAGCCTTCCTCGAAGGTGGAAAAGTTACCAAGCTGGAATTGGAAGGTGTTTGGGCGGTCCGCAGAAGTGGCTCACAACCCACACAGGTAGCGAGCACAGAACTTTCAGAAGAGGACATAGAGGACTTCGAATTCGGTGAGCCTGTCGTGCACGAAGATTACGGCGTGGGTATTTGTGAGGGCGTGAAAACGATAGGGACCGTCTTGGGAAAGAGAGAGTACCTCGTTGTTCGTTACCGAGATGGGTACGTCTACGTTCCTTTGGACATGTTTCACAAAGTACACAAGTACATCGGTTCGGGTTTTCTACGACTCGACAGCGTCTCTCCCGCTCCGTGGAAACGACGTGTGGAGAGTGTCAAAAGAGAGCTCGAAGAACAATTCCTCTCCATTGCCCGCATCTATGCCATGAAACGTATGATCAAAAGGCCCCCCTTTCTTCCCGTTCCGGAGCTTGAGGAAAGTCTCAAGAGCGAGTTCCCTTATCCCGAAACAGAAGGTCAAAAACGAGCCATAGAAGATGTTCTCTCTGACTTGGAAGGTGAGCACCCCATGGACAGACTCGTTACGGGTGACGCCGGATATGGCAAAACTGAAGTCGCCATCCGCGCAGCCATGAGAGTGGTGGCCAACGGAGGCCAGGTTGTCGTCCTCGTTCCTACGACCATACTCGCACGACAGCACTTTCGAACCTTCAAAGAGCGCCTCGGAAAGTTGGGGGTAGAGATAGCGATCCTCGACGGGCGCACTCCTGGAAGCGAGCGAAGAAGGATCTTTGAATCTGCATCACGTGGTACCCTCGATATCCTCATCGGAACCCATGCAGTACTCTCAAACAAACTGAGATTTGCAAATCTCGGACTGGTGGTGGTGGATGAAGAACAGCGCTTCGGGGTAAACCAAAAGGAGAAGCTTCGATGCTTGAAAGAGAAGGTCGACTATCTCTCGATGAGCGCCACACCAATTCCCAGAACGCTCCAGCTGGCACTCTCAGGGATCAAAGATCTTTCCATAATATCTACACCTCCTTTGAATCGAAGGCCGGTGATCACTACCGTGGCTCCTTATAGTGAAAACATCGTGCGAACGGCCATACTCAGGGAGCTGGAACGCGGAGGGCAGGTTCTCTATGTGCACAACAGGGTTGCAGATTTGGATAGGATCGCGAAACGCGTGTCTCTACTCGCTCCCCATGCTCGTGTAGGTCTCGTCCACGGAAGGATGGGAAAAGCCTGCATGACGAATGTGGCGGAGAGATTTCACAGACGTGAGATAGATGTTCTGGTTTCCACTTCCGTTGTTCAATTTGGACTGGATGAACCCAACGCGAACACCATCATTGTTGACGATGCTCACAGATACGGAGTCAGTGATCTCTACCAACTTAGAGGAAGGGTGGGAAGATCTGACAGAAGGGCTTTCGCCTATTTCTTGTACGACCCGCAACGTGATGGAAAGATACCAAAAGAACGTCTCAAAATGCTCAAGGAACTCCAAAAACCGGGTAGCGCATTCAGGTTAGCGCTAATGGACCTGGAAGTCAGAGGAGCGGGGGAAATTCTGGGGTTAAAGCAACACGGCAAGATCGACAGCGTTGGCCTCATTTTCTACAACAAAATGCTTGCAGAGATCGTTCGAGGAATCAAATCAGGGCATCCGGTTACCCACGAAGAGAAAGAGCTTCAAATGAGTGGAATCCCCATAGATCTCCTCATCCCACCGGAGTATGTTGAAGATACCTTAGAGCGTGTAAGACTTTACCGCAGGATTTCCGCTTCACAATCCCAAGACACGATAGAAGACATAGAAAGAGAGCTCAGGGAACGCTTTGGCCCGCTACCAAAAGCTGTGAAAGAACTACTGAGGTACGTTAGAGTAAAGATCGCGTTGAAAGAGAAGGGTGTCCGTTCGATAGAGTACGACGTCGACCGCAAGAAGCTGGTCCTGGAGTTTTCGGATCTGAGCTCGGTCAACCTTAGAAACTTTGTGCGTCGAGGGGCAACCATCCAACAGGATCGACTTCTCTTTTCTTCAGTGAAACGCGAGGAGATCCTCAAACTACTGGAAAAGCTGGCAAAGAATTAGGGCATCAACAATATCAGCAACCTTTCTTTCTGGAAGGAAGTGGTGAACCCCCCACGCTCACACAGCTTGCACTCGCTTTTTTCCTCATTCGCATCCACAAACGACCCACGCGAGGAGATGGGGGAATTTCACATTGCAGAATGCTTGTTGTGCTCCGCCTTTTCCCTTGCTCGCACTCACAAACGGACAC
>QNAP01000004.1 GCA_003641795.1 Thermotogae bacterium
AGATGAAGTAGCGGGCAGATACAAGACGAAAGCACTTTTGACAGTGGTGGGGATCAGATCGTTTCCTACATTGCACTGGAAAAGGATAAAAACGACGAACATAGTGGAGAGGGTGAGCAAAGAACTGAAAAGACGCAGCAGAGTAGCAGGAGCATTTCCAAATGAAAGATCACAGATGAGGCTTGCAGTTGCGATACTGATAGACATGAACGAAGAACGGTTAACGGGAAGAAGGTATCTTGGTATGGGGGAAAGCAACTTATGATGGGATATAGGACTTTTTACAGCGGTTTCTTGACACAGCCCGTTGAGCTTCGAAAGCGTTGAAAATGAACATACATATATGTATATGAAGGTGCAATTAGCAGCTAAGAACGGATGAAAATAGGCAGGCAATTTATACACAATTCTTCCGAATACCCCCCTTTGGTGCGGAGCTTGAGACCGGAAAGTGTATCTGCATCGGGATTCCATATTCATCGTACTCGGTTTTCTCCGGGACGGAGATCAATTTGAAAGATAGGGAAAGCGAAAGAACGGTGGCATCAATCAAATCGTCGAGAGGAATTTTCAGTTTTTCCGATATATTGATCAGTTCTTTTCTCGCATTAGGAATGTATTGGACAAGCATTTCTAGTCTTTCTTCTAGTCCGGCTTTTTCATGTTTGGATTTCAGAATTCTGCCGGAAATCCCTAGAAAACATAGCTCAGGATGTGATTCCTTTATCAACTTTCTACCTTCTTCATTATTTCTCATCAGTTCATCAACTTCCCGGACCTTTCGAGCAATATTCCAGAACTGCTTCGAGAACCCCTTTTGAAGAATAGCCTTGTTGATTTCCAGGGCTTTCTCGTAGGAATCCTGATACACCGCTTCTCTGCATGCTACAGTGAAAACACTCGACGCTCTTCTAGAAAGAAGTTTTCTGGCCATTTTGTCACAGGTTCTTTCTCTGTCTTTTGGAAGGCCTATGGGTATATCCACAAGGGTTGGCCTTGGAAAGAAGACAAACCTTTCGAAAAATCTTATATTCACTATTTTGGATCCTTCCATGAAACAATAAACCCAGCCACCTTTGGTACCATCTATCCCTATATGCATGATGCATCCCTAGGGTTACTCTATCACACGGTGACTTCTGCCGGATATGAATCACACCATTTCCTTTAACAGTGGAGATCTCGTGGGTTTGCCACAGCCAGTACAAACCTGGCCTGCGGGTGGGATAACACGAGTTGTTTGGTTATAACGTGTAGCGCATTCCCCGTAAACCGTTTCCCCGCCTGCTGAGCTGCTGAAGCTTTCTCTTAGCAGAACGGGTGCCTTTAGACATTAGCTTGGAACGCAGTCTTTGATAGTGTTGTTTGCGACGTTTAGCTTCTGCAGGCAGATCGACGAAATATTTCTTCCCGGCAGTCGAAGCAACAGCCATGATGTGTCTTTCACCAACATCGATGCCAACAATGTCTTTAGGATGTTGCTGCTGGATTTCTAACGTTACCGGAACCAACAAGAAGAATGTTTTGGAAGAAGGATCGTACGACAGGATGAGATCTCCGATCTTGCCTTGATGCAGGTGCTCATAATGTTATATTTGTTCCAGCCATAGATGCGTATCCACTTCAAGCGTCCTTGCAATGTGGAAATTGAAACGTAGACCTCATTCCAGTCTGCAATTTTGAAAGAGACGGTGCGATTGTAGGTGTACTTGGCAATTAAGGACTTGCGTTTGAATGGTTTATTCCAGAAGTTTTTAACAGCTTTGTCTCCTCCCTATCCCCTAAAGGGGATGGGGCTCCGACAACCCGGAGTCTGTGAATTTTCATACATTCAGCCATATTTTTTCATCAGACATGGGTAGAATCCTTGCAGGAGGTGTATTTTCGTGCGTTTTTGTTCGCTCTTGTTGGTGATGGTTCTTTCGGTTTACGCTCTGGCGGTGGACTCGTTGCTGGTTTACGCTGGCTCCGCTTCACAACCAGCTGCTGAAGAAGTTGCTAAGTTGTTTGGAGAAGAGTACGGTGTTCATGTGGATTTGATCTTCGGTGGTTCTGGTTACGTGCTTTCACAGATGATGATTTCAAAACAAGGAGATGTGTACTTTCCGGGTTCCTCGGATTATATGGAACTTGCGAAGAACAGGGGAGTTGTCTTTCCCGAAACCGAAAGGCATATAGTCTACCTCGTGCCCGCCATCGTAGTCCAGCGAGGCAATCCAAAACAGATAGGAAACCTAACAGACCTCCTACGGCCCGATGTCAGGGTTGCCATAGCCGATCCCGAAAGCGTGTGTGTAGGCCTCTACGCCGTGGAGATATTGGAGAAGAATCTAAAACCTAATGAGTTGGAACGTTTCAGGAACAAATTGTTGAATTACACCGGAAGTTGTGCCAAAACTGCAGCCGCGATCTCTTTAAAGCAAGTCGATGCGGTCATAGGATGGAGGGTTTTCGAAAACTGGGATCCAGAAAGAGTGGAAGCACTTCCGTTTTCCTCCGATCAAGTGCAACGAGTAGGCTACATCCCTGCTGCTGTGTCAATCTTCACGAAAAAGCGAGAACTTGCAGAACTATTCGTTGAATTTCTCGCTTCGGATAAGAGTAAAGAAATATTTCGCAAGTACGGTTATTTCACAACACCCGAAGAAGCCTTCGCATATGTTGGAAGCACAAAGCCCGTGGGTGGAATCTACGAAACCGATCTCAAGGGGTGGGTTAGCGGAAAATGAACTTCAAACGTATTGCGATTCTATTTTCAGTGTTACTCTTTTTGATCTACGCAGGCTTGCTTCTGTCGTTGTTTCAATATTTTAACATCGGTCTATTTGTGAACCACCTCTTCTCTGAACGAGTTCTTCACGCCCTCAAACTTAGCGTGATGACGGCTTCTATTTCAAGCGGTGTAGCAATGCTTTTGGGACTGCCAGCAGCATATGCCATCTCCAGATACAACTTTCCAGGTAAAAACATCGTCGATACCATGCTGGAGCTACCGATGATCGTCTCTCCTGCTGCATTGGGTGCGATGATCCTTATCTTTTTCAGCAGTCCCATAGGACAAAAGGTCCAGCTTGCAGGATTCGACACCATCTTCACTTGGAAAGGTATAGTTGTAGCGCAATTTGTGACTATAGCGGGTTTAGCTACTCGCCTACTCAAAGCTGTGCTGGATGAAATCCCGGAGAGGTACGAATTGGTTGCGAGATCCTTAGGTGCCAAACCTGTGGTAGCATTCTTTACAGTCACTATGCCCCTGATTAAAAGAGGAATCATCGCTTCTTTAATCCTTACCTGGGCCAAAGCTCTGGGAGAGTTTGGCGCCACTTTCACCGTGGCTGGAGCGATGGCCATGAAAACTGAAACTCTTCCCACCGCCATCTTCATGAGACTTTCGACAGCAAATGTTGAAGCAGCGGTAACGCTGATCATCATCGTGGTGGGAGTTGGATTCTCCACTTTGTATATTGCTCGCCTCTTTTCCAGGGGGCGTGAGCGAGATGCTTGAAGTGAGAAACCTTTCCCTCCACGCTGGAAATTTTTCTTTGAGGAATATCGATCTCACCGTAGAACGAGGAAGTTGTCACGTGGTACTGGGTCCAACTGGTAGCGGGAAAACCCTGCTCCTTGAAACCATCATGGGATTCAGAAAATCACGGGAAGGTAAGATCTTACACTTCGGGGAGGAAATAACAAACCTTCCACCTGAAAAACGCAAAATTTCTTATCTGCCACAAGATCTCGCACTTTTTCCCAACATGAACGTGAGAGAGAACATACTTTACGGTATCAAAGTGCGAAGGATAATCAACGAATCTCATCTCAGGCTCTTTGAAGCACTGACAAACATGTTGGGAATCACTCACTTACTTCAACGCCAAGTGACCAATTTGAGTGGAGGAGAACGCCAACGCGTCGCCCTGGCAAGGGCGTTGGTCACGGGGAACCGTACGTTGCTATTGGACGAACCTCTTAGCGCGCTACATGAAAGTATGCGTAGAGATCTTTGGATGCTGATCAAAGAACTACAGGAAGAATTTCACCTCAACATCCTCATGGTCACACACGACGTGGAAGAGGCTTTCTTCCTCGCAAACCATGTCAGCGTTATATACGATGGGAGTGTGCTGCAAACAAGTGGGAAAGAAACGTTTTTTTACGAAATAAAAGATGTCCGCGTAGCTGAGTTGGTAGGTGTGAGAAATATATTCCAAGCAGAGCTTTCAGATGTTGGGACAGTGAAGTCCCGATTCTTCTGCCATGACCTTAGCACGATCATCGTCGCGAAAACTCCAGCACATCCTGTAGTCGGAAAGAAATACTTCTTGGGAATTCACTCCAACGATATAGAAGTAACCAAGAAAAAACCAGATGGTGCAGCAAATACCGTGCCCATCAAAATCACACACATTTACGAAAAGATCAAGTCAGTCATGGTAGAGGGAAAGGCGGTCTCGGGGAAAACGATAACAGCAGAAGAATCTCCAAAGCTGTCGAAAACGCTGAAACCAGGGCAAAAAGTGTTTGCCGTGTTCTCCATCGAAGATGTGCTGGTCATGGATCAATTCTTAGATGGTTCTATCCATACCGGTTTGCCGTAGAGAGGGCCTGCTGTGGTTTTCTCTATCTTCACATCCACCAATCTTCCCGTGGGATTTTCTTCAGAGCAGAAGATCACTATTTTGTTTTTCTCAGTGCGTCCATAATATCTGCGTTCATCGAGTTTCCCTTCACCTATGATCCGAACTACTTTGCCAAGATAGGTGCGGTTGATTTCTGCGTTGATACGCTTTTGGAGCTCGAGAAGGGCCTGCAAACGTGCATTTTTCACATCCTTAGGCACGTCATCCTCAAAATGTTTCCACGCCACCGTTCCCTCTCGGGGAGAGTACATGGCGAGATTCACGCGTTCGAACCTCACTTTCTCCAACAGCTTGAATGTCTGAACAAAATCTTCTTCGGTCTCACCGGGAAAACCAACGATCACGTCTGTAGAAATGGAAACATCGCCGACCTGTTCCCTGATCTGCCAAATCAATTGAAGATACTCTTCTCTCGTGTATCTTCGATTCATAGCTTTGAGAATCCTATCACTGCCCGATTGAACGGGCAGATGTATGCTCCGTGCCACCTTTTCTGATGTAGCGATAGTTTCGATGAGTTGGGAAGAAAAATCGGAAGGATAAGATGTTAGAAACCAGATCCTCTCCAGTCCTTCCACTTCGTTTGCAAGGCTCAACAATTTCGCTAGACTCGTATCGTCTCCTAAGTCCTTACCATAAGAATCCACGTTCTGTCCCAGGAAGGTTATTTCGCGATATCCTCTTCGTGATAGATCCTTCACCTCTTGCAACACGTCATCCAAAGGACGACTCTTTTCTCGACCTCTGGTATAGGGCACAATACAGTAAGAGCAAAATTTGTCACATCCGTAGATGATGGTAACCCACGCATGGTGCTTACTTTGCCTCAGTTTGGGAACTTCGGCAGAGATTTGAGAGAGGGTGTCATCAAAGCACGCCACCTTCTCTCCTGAAACAGCGCGCCCAACGACGTCACAGATCCTTCCAATAGCCCGGGTACCCAACACGAATTGAACGTCTTCCCTTTCAAGAAGCTTTCTGCCCACCTTTTCGGCTATGCAGCCTGCAACACCGATTATCAACTTCTTGCCGGCTTTTCTCAGTCTATTGAGCTCGCCAAGCTTTCCGTAGAACTTGTCTTCGGCTTTCTGTCTAACGGCGCAGGTGTTGAGAATCACAATGTCGGCATCCGCGGGGTTGTCTACTGGGATATACCCCTGCGTTGATAGAAGGCCAAGCATGATCTCAGAATCGTTCACGTTCATCTGGCAACCAAAGGTATGGATGTGGACTTTCATATCAATTTCCAATTTCCGCCCTTTCGTGGATTTGCTTGATCTTACGTGCCAGATTGGTCAGACTTTCGAAACTTTCCCGATCTGGCAACCCCTTGAAAACCACCGGGTCTATCCAACCACTTTTCAAGTTGGCCATGAGCTGCTCCAATTGTTGTGGAGCCTTAGTGCCCCAACCATAAGAAATGATACCTGTGGCAGCGATGGCCTTTGGCCTGAAAGCGTTGATCAAATATGCCGCAGAAACCGCCAAAGGATGGAGTCCCGTTAGCACTGTGGGAGCAGCGACCACCACTGTGGCGGCGTCTACCAACGTCATAGCGAGTTCCCCGACATCTGAAACGGTGAGATCGAAACGCTTCACAGGCACACTCAGCGATGTCAGAGCGTCACAGAAATGATCTACCGCGGTTTCGACACTGCCGTGCATGGTGACATAAACCACGAGGACGAGATTTGTTGGTTTATCGTCTATCCACTTCTTGTACAGAGTCATTATGCGCTGGGGATCATCATGTATGGGACCATGACTCGGGGCGATTATTTGTGGTTTCAAAGACTCAACTTTTTCGATGTTTTTCTTGATCACACCCCTGAAGGGCGCCATGATTTCAGCATAATAACGCTTGCTGGCAACTTCTAACTGTGGTTCGGAAGACGCATACATGCTGTAGCTTGCCAGATGGGAACCAAAGAAGTCGCAAGAAAACAGTATTCTTTCTTCTTCCAAGAACGTCACCATGGTCTCAGGCCAGTGCACCCAGGGGGTGTAGACAAACCGAAGTGTGCGGTCGCCCAGCGAAAGTCTTTCACCATCTTTCATCACACGGACCTTGTCTTCGGGCACATGCAAATGTGTTACGAGCAGATCTTTCGCTTTGTCAGAGCAAAGCATCTGAGCCTTTGGAAAACGCTCCAGCACTTGTGGAATGGCTCCAGAATGGTCTTGTTCTGCGTGATTTGAAACGATATAATCTATGTGGTCTACCTTCAAGTCTCTCAGTTGCTGGAAGAGAACCTGCGAAACCGCGGGCTCTACCGTGTCTACGAGAACCGTGCCCCCCGTAGCCTTTATCAAATAGGCGTTGTAGCTTGTACCTTCAGGAAGGGGAATTAAGTTGTCAAACAGTCTACGATTCCAGTGCGGCACTCCAAGAAAGTAAACACCGGATGTTATTTCCCTTGGCTTCATCCTTCCACCCCCCATAAAAAGTCCACCATATTTGTCCATATTATAACACTAGAAGGCTCGGTCTGAAACCGAGCCTTTGGAAAACTCACTTCATTTTCTTTTCTTTATGCCACGCTTCGAATCGAGTCGCTTTCGATACTCTGACTGTTTTCTGTCGCTGGCCTTCATGAACTTGGCGAGACGACGCTCGAAACTCTCCTTGCTTTCAGAGCGCTCTTGATCGAGCAAAAGGGTGAGGTCGATCTTACCGTCTTTGGTCTTTCCAATGACCTTCGCTGTTACCTCCTGTCCGACTTTTAGAAAGTCCTCGACCTTTCTGACGTACCTGTTAGCGATGTTGGAAATGTGGATGAATGCCTCTTCGCCGGTGTCCAACTTCACAAACGCACCGAACTTCTTGATGCTGACCACCTTGCCAGTGACAACGGAACCTTGCTCCACAAGTATACCTCCTCAATAATTGTCACCGTACTTGCGGCGGAACCTATCTATTCTACCTTCAGAATCTACAAACTGCATTCCTTTGCCCCCTTTGTAGAAAGGGTGACAATTCGAACAAACGTCTATCCTCATGGTTTCCACGGTACTCCAAATCTTATGTTCCGCCCCACATGCACATTTAACGTCTATCAACTTCAACTCCGGATGGATCCCTTTTTTCATGAGATCACCTCCATTCTCAGCCGCCTTCCCTTTTCACCAATTCCAGAATAGCCATTTCTGCTCCATCTCCTCTTCTGCTTCCAACCTTTATCACTCGAGTGTACCCGCCAGGAACATCTACGTAATTCTTGGCTATTTCATCTACCACCTTGTTGGTTAACTTGCGATCGTTCAGCCATCTGTTTATCATTCGACGCTCGTGGACCCCTCCTTTTTTGGCAAACGTTATGAGTCGCTCCACTACAGGTTGTGCTGCCTTGGCTTTCACTGTGGTGGTCATTATAGAGCCGTGCTCGAAAACTTCCCTTACCAAATTCCTCAGCAAGGCTTTTCGATGACTGTGAGGTCTTCCAAGCTTCTTCTTTGCTACCCTGTGTCTCATCACTCTCCCTCCTTGCTTTTGCCGACGAGTGAAATGCCAAACTTTGCTTCCAATCGCTCTTCAACTTCTTCTAAAGACTTCTTGCCGAAGTTCTTGATCTTGAGGAGCTCAGAAGGAGCTTTGCTAACAAGATCACCGATTGTGAGTATCTTCTCCCGCTTGAGAGCATTGGCTACACGCGCAGGAAGATCGAGCTCCTCGAGTTTCCGACTGTAAATGTCTTCATATTCGCTCTCCTCGATCTCTTCTTCCTCCGCAGGTTCTTTAGGTTTTTCAACATGATAGACAATTTGCTGCAAAGCACCACTGGTTCCAATCCTTTCGAGTTCCTCATCAATGAATCGAAAATGATCCACAAGTATGTTGACAGACTGCTTCAATGCATCTACCGGCTTGATATTGCGTTTCGTCCAAATTTCGAGGATCAGCTTATCATAGTCAGTGCGTTTTCCTACTCTAACGTTCTCTGTCAGGAAGTTGACCCTCAAAACCGGAGAGAAGACACCATCTATTAAGATCGTTTCGATGTTATCGTCCGGCTCCATCTCCGAGACCGGTACAAAGCCCATACCGGTCCTCGCAAAGAGTTCTATGTAAACTATTGCATCATCAGCAAGGGTGGCAATGTGTTGGTCCGGGTTCACAACTTCTATCCCCGTTGGCACCTTGATATCCCCAGCCTTTACCTCGCCAGGACCCTTTTTCTCTATGGTCATCCGCACGAACCCTTCAACTGGGTTAGAAGAATACAGCTGCACTTTTTTCAAATTCAGCATGATCTCTATGATGTCTTCTTTAACACCATTGATAGTGTCAAACTCATGATACTTACCGGGGATACGTATCTTGGTAATCGCCAGAGCCGGTATCGATGAAAGCAGAACCCTCCTCAGGGCGTTTCCCAGTGTTATGGCATATCCCTTTTCCAACGGATGAATCGCGAACCGCGCGTAAAAGTGATCCTTTTCTTCTCTCTCCTCTTCGAGGATGAACTTCCTGGGCATCACAAATTCGAAAGCCATATCAGAGGCTCGAGCTTTGTCTCGAGCCCGCACCTCCTTTCATCACTTGGAGTAGAGCTCAACGATCGCCTGTACATCAACGGGAAGATCGATTTCATCCCGTTCTGGATACCTCAGGAACGTTCCCCTCAGCTCGTCGTAGTCAACCTCGAGCCAACTGTAGGGAGTCCTCTCCCTGGCAAGTTCCGCTGCTCGCTTAATCGGCTCTATGTCGCGACTCTTGGGTCGCACTTCAACTACATCGCCCGGTCTCAATCTGTAAGACGGTATGTCCACTTTTCTACCGTTGACCATGAAATGTCCGTGATTCACCAGCTGTCTTGCCTGCCTTCTACTGGTGGCAAAGCCTAACCTGAAAACGACGTTGTCGAGGCGCGACTCCACGATCTGCACTAGGTAGTCTCCTGTAACACCCTTTCTTCTTTGTGCCTCCATGAAGTATCGCTTGAACTGTCTTTCCAGCACCCCGTACATTCTCTTCATCGCCTGTTTGGCTCTGAGCTGCACGGCATACTGGGTCAACTTGGTTCTTCTGCGTCCGTGCTGCCCTGGAGGATAAGGTCTTTTTTCGAGTGCACACTTATCCGTGTAACAGCGCTCTCCTTTGAGATAAAGTTTTATCCCTTCTCTGCGGCAAAGTTTGCAGACAGGTCCAGTGTATCTTGCCATGCTTTTCCCTCCTCATTTCAGACCCGGCGTCTTCCGCGCGGACGACACCCGTTGTGCGGTATAGGCGTGACATCCTTGATCTGGCCGACTTCTAAACCTGCAGCCTGAAGTGCTCTTATGGCGGCCTCTCTACCAGAACCAGGCCCTTTCACTTCAACGTCTACTCTCTTGATGCCCAATTTGAGCGCATCACGTGCAACGCGATCCGCGGCCAACTGTGCTGCATACGGTGTTCCTTTCTTCGTTCCACTGTAACCTATGGTACCTCCGCTAGCCCAAAGTATGGTATTGCCTTCATTATCCGTGAGAGTTACAATGGTATTGTTAAAAGTGGACTTTATATGAACCACCCCACGGTCGATGAGAAGCTTCTTTTTTCTGGCCGAGCTTCTTGATCGCCTTTTCTTAGCCATGATCCAACCGACCCCCTCAACGTTTTTTTATCCTGCTCGGGCGCGGGCCTTTCCTCGTGCGCGCATTCGAACGCGTTTTTTGCCCACGAACAGGCAGGCCAAGCTTGTGCCTTATGCCCCGGTAGCATCCGATATCGATAAGACGCTTGATGTTTCGCTGTACCTCCTGTCTTAGTTCACCCTCAACCTTGTAATGCTCGTTTATGTATTTCGCAATGCGGTTGATCTCGTCATCGTTGAGCTCTTTGACGCGTTTTTCCGGATCTATCCCTGTGTTTTTGAGTATCTCCATTGCTCTGGCCCTTCCAATACCGTATATGTAAGTCAACGATACCCAAACCTTTTTTTCGTTAGGTATTTCAACACCTACAATGCGCGCCATTCAACCAACCTCCTTAACCTTGACGCTGATTGTGCTTGGGATTCTTCGAACATATAACTCTTATCTTACCTCTTCGCCTGACGATCTTGCAATGCTCACATCTTCTCTTCACAGAAGCTCTAACCTTCATCGATTTTAGCACCCCTTTCTTCGATTTCCTCTCACTCTCCGCGTTTCTTTCGATACACAATCCGACCCCGATTGAGGTCATACACGGTCAGCTCGACGATAACTCTATCCCCGGGCAGAAGTCTTATGAAATTCTTCCTCATCTTTCCAGAGATGTGCGCGAGCACTCTGTGTCCGTTGTCGAGCTCGATCCTGAACATCGCATTCGGCAAGGCTTCGATGACCGTGCCTTCCATCCTTATCATGTCATCTTTCGGTGCCATCAGTTCCCCCCTTTGCAGGTAGTAAGAATACGGGCACCTTCGGGTGTGATCACTACTGTATGCTCAAAATGAGCTGCCAAAGATCGATCCACTGTCACAGCTGTCCATCCATCCGACGTTAGTACCGTTCTCCAATCTCCGGCACTCACCATGGGCTCAATGGCCAGAGTCATTCCCGCCATCAACTTTGGTCCTGTCCCAGGCTTCCCAAAATTTGGAATTTGAGGTTCCTCATGAAGCTCTCTTCCGATGCCATGACCAACGTAATCCTTGATCACATTGAAACCGTTCCTCTCCACATGTTCCTGAATCGCATGAGATATATCCCCAACACGAGCTCCAGGTCTTGCCGCATTGATACCTATCCTCAACGCTTTCTCAGTTACCTTCAACAACCTCAAAGCCTCTTCTGAAACTTGCCCCACAACATACGTTTTGGCAGCATCTCCGTAATAACCCTCATAAACTGCCCCCAGATCAATGGAGACTACATCGCCTGACTTCAAAACAACCCTCTTAGATGGTATCCCATGAACTACCACCTCGTTAAGAGAAATACAGGTGGAGGCAGGATACCCTGAATAACCTTTAAAAGCAGGCTTTACTTTCTTTGAAATCAGGAACTCCTCGAGCTTTCGATCGATCTCGTATGTGGTGGTCCCTGGTACCACGAGCTCTTTGGAAAACTCCAAAGCTTCGGCTACCACGCGACAAGCATATTCCATTTTCTCGATCTCATCAGACGACTTGATTCTTATCACGTTTTCTTTGCTCCTTCAAGTAGATCAAACAACATCTTGGTTACGTCGTTTTGAGATTTGTCTCCTGGAATTCTTCTTAGGATTCCTTCTTTCTCATAATATTCGATCAGTGGGCGTGTTTTCTCAAGGTAAACCCTGTAACGATCCCGTACCACCTTTTCAGTGTCATCTTCTCTCTGCACCAGCTCCGTTCCACAACGATCGCAAATGTTGTTCACTTTCGGCGGATTGTTTTTCAAGTTGTAAACCGCATGGCACTTTGGACAAATCCTGCGGTTGGTTATTCTTTCAACAAGCGTATCCTCATCAACATCGAGTAAGATCACCAGATCCAGTTCGTTTCCAAGTTCTTGAAGGACCTCTTTGAGCGTTTCCGCTTGTTTGATAGTACGCGGGTAACCGTCGAGAATGAAGCCACCCAAGCAATCTGATTGAGAAAGTCGACTTTTGATGATTTCGGCCATGAGTTCGTCAGAAACGAGCTGCCCCGATGAAACGATCGCTTCCACGCGTTTTCCCAGTTCGCTCCCGGATGCGATGGCTTCCCGCAACATATCACCTGTAGATATGTGAGGGATACCCAGTTTTTCGCTGAGAATTTTAGCTTGGGTTCCCTTACCAGCACCTGGCGGCCCGAGAAAAACCAACCTCATCATCTTCGCCCCCTGAGTCTGCCTTTCTTGATGAACCCCTCGTAATGTCTCATGATCAGGTGTGCTTCCATTTGCTGGAGCACGTCGAGGGCCACACCCACAGCAATCAACGCAGATGTACCACCGATGTAAATGTTTATCAACAAGATGCTCTGGACGAAGGATGGTAACAGCGCAATGATCACGAGAAATATCGCTCCAAGAAACGTAACCCTGTTTAGAACACGCATCAGATAGTCTACGGTAGGTTTTCCGGGTCTTATACCAGGAATAAATCCTCCGTATTTCTTGATGTTGTCCGCTACATCATATGGATCAAAAGAAATGGCGCTGTAGAAGTAAGTGAAGAAGAAGACCAGCAAACCGTAAATAGAGATGTATAGAGCCGATCCTGTTGAAAAGAGTCTCATCATGATATCTGAACCCGTTAGTCTACCGATCATTCCGGGTATCGTCATTATAGCGGCGGCAAAGATGATAGGAATGACACCACCTTGGTTAACCCTGATGGGTATGTAAGTTCCAGCTCCACCGTAAACGCGTCTACCACTGATCCTGCGAGCGTACTGGATGTTTATTCTTCTCTCGCCCTGTTGGACGAAGATGATACCGAGAACCATCACCACAAAGATGCCTATCAGAAAGATCCAACCGAAGATACTTAAGTTGCCCACGACAGCTGCTCCGAAGTACTGTGGATACCTAGCCACAATACCCGCAAAAATCAAAACGGAAATACCGTTACCGATACCTTTTTCCGTGATGCGCTCACCAAGCCAGAGAAGGAACATCGTACCGGCCAACATGGTAACCGTGGAGATGATCACAAAGCCCCAGGGACTTACCACCATGAGGTTGGGATTCCGCGATATACCAAAGGAAACGAAAAAAGCTTGAAGTCCTCCGAGCACAACCGTAAGTCTTCGGGTGTAAGCCGCGAATTTCTTCCGCCCTTCCTCACCTTCCCTGAGCAATTCCTTGAGCTTGGGCATAACAGATGCCAACAACTGGAGCATGATGGACGCGTTTATGTACGGCGTCACGCTCATGGCAAAGATAGAGTACTGTCTCAATGCCCCTCCAGCGAAGACATCAAAGAAGCTCACAAGACCTCCGGCAGCACCAGTACTGAAACTTTTGAAAACGTTAGCCCATTCTTGGAGATTGATACCCGGAATGGGAATGAAAATGCCGAGCCTGAAGACGATCAGAGCCATAAGTGTGAAGATTATTCGATCTCTGAGCTCAGGTATTTTGAAGGCGTTCCTGAGCGCTTGCCACATCTCAAATCACCTCGACGGTGCCACCAGCTTGCTCGATCTTCTCCTTGGCTCGTGTGCTGAAGGCGTGCGCTTGAACAGTAAGAGCTTTGGTGAGCTCGCCGCTTCCAAGAATTTTCACACCATCCTTAATCTGCTTCACGATCTTCTTTTCTCCCAAAGTTTGAGGATTCACTATCTCCCCAGCTTCAAACTTTTCTTCGAGAGTCTTGAGATTAACTATCGCGTACTCTTTGGCATTGAAATTTTTGAAGCCTTTTTTCGGTAGTCTTCTGTTGAGAGGTGTCTGGCCTCCTTCAAACCCAGGCCGCACTCCCTGGCCGTGGGCCTTTTGCCCCTTGTGGCCTCTCGTTGAGGTCTTGCCGTGGCCAGAACCTGAGCCCCTACCCAAACGCTTTTCTCGTTTTCTCGATCCCGGTGTCGGTTTGAGATCCTCGATCCTGAGAGTCATTTCACCTACCTCCTCATTCATCGACCTTTTCCACCTTGACAAGGTGAGACACGACGTTTATCATTCCCCGAATTGGAGGTATGTCCTCTTTCACCACACTACTGTTGAGCCTCTTCAAGCCCAAAGCTTTCAGTGTGGCCCTCTGTTTCCTCCTGTTGTAGCCTATTGGACTCTTAACGAGCGTTATGCGGAGCTTCATCATTGACCCCCCTGTGCACCTTTGATTAGCTGGCCAACGTTCAGGTCTCTCAAGTCGGCATACTCCTTGAGAGATTTAAGCTCTTTTAAACCATTGAAAGTAGCGCGGGCCAGATTGAGGGGATTAGTGGAACCAAGACTCTTGGTGAGTATATTCTTTATTCCGGCAAGCTCCACAACCGCACGAACCGCTGCGGAAGCAATGATACCTGTACCAGGAGCAGCTGGTTTTAAGATTACCTTCGACGCATCCTGGCGCCCCACAATATCGTGAGGGATTGTACCTTTGGTAACAGGCACTTCTATCAAGTTTCGACGGGCATCGGCTATTGCCTTCCTTATCGCCGCGGGTACTTCACGCGCGTTTCCTATACCCACTCCAACCTTTCCGTTCTTGTTTCCAACGACCGCAACGGCTCTGAACGACAAGTTCTTGCCGCCCTTCACAACCTTGGTCACGCGCCTTATCTCCAGAACTCTCTCCTCGAACTCTTCGACCTCGATGATGGATTCTATGTCCACAGCTTAACCTCCCCTCTTGTCAGAATTTCAAGCCGGCTTCGCGCGCCCCATCAGCCAATTCCTTGACACGTCCATGGTATTTGTAACCGCCACGATCGAAGACCACGGTAGTTATACCCCTTTCAAGAGCACGTTTACCGACGAGCTTGCCAACCTCTCTGGCTGCATCTTTGTTCCAAGTCTTTTCGAGAGTGGAGCGAAGCTCTTTATCCAGCGTAGAGGCCGAGCACAGAACGTGCCCCGTAGTGTCATCAATAACCTGTGCGTAAATGTGCTTGTTACTCCTAAACACACAAAGGCGCGGTCTATCCGGAGTCCCTGAGATCTTCTTTCTGACTCTGAGATGTCTTCGAGCACGCAATTTCTCGCGATCAATTCTTTTGATCAACGCATCCACCTCCAAGAACTTGTCATACCTTCTTGCCAGCCTTAAGTCTTATGACCTCGTCCACGTATCGAACGCCTTTGCCCTTGTAAGAATCGGGTTCGCGCACTTTTCTGATGTTTGCGGCTACTTGTCCTACCAGCTCTTTATCCACTCCAGAAACCGTTATGACAAACCAATTTTTTTTAGCATCTCTATCCACAGCGAAGCTGATGCCCTCTGGTGGAACGATCTCTACGGGATGAGCATACCCAACGTTTAGAACAAGAGTCTTACCTTGCATCAAGGCTCTATATCCCACTCCCACAACGGCCAGTTTCTTTTCGAAGCCTTTGGTAACCCCTTCCAACATGTTTCGAATGTGAGACCAATACGTACCTTGGAAAGTCTTCATTCGTTTCTCATCGCTCTTCCGCTTGGCCGCCTTTAGGTTCGGCTGAACCCATATCTCATCACCATTTATCTCAACCATTACGAATGGATGTATCTTTCTCTCGAGTGTACCTTTGGGCCCCTTTACCCTGATCTTTCCGTCAGTGATGCTGACCTCAACACTTTTGGGAATTTTTATGGGCTTCTTCGCTAACCTTGACATTGCGGCACCTCCTCACCATATGTAGCAGATAACTTCGCCGCCAACGCCCAACTGTCGGGCTTCCTTGTCGGTGAGAACCCCTCTTGAGGTGCTCAACACGGCGATCCCAAGTCCACCCTTGACCCGCGGAATCTTGTCCTTTCCCACGTAAATGCGACGTCCCGGCTTCGAAACCCGCACGATCCCGTTAATCACACGGATCTGGTTTCTTCTATCTCCCTTATATTTGAGGAAGATTTTCAATATTCCCTGCTTTCCATCCTCAATGAACTTGTAATCTGAGATGAATCCCTCACGCTTCAAGATCTCGCAGATTTCTTTTTTCAAGTTCGACGCAGGTACCTCGACCGTCTTCTTGAACACCATGTTGGCGTTTCTGATACGCGTTAGCATGTCCGCTACGGGATCACTCAGCATCAATTCCACCTCCTCACCAACTCGCTTTCTTGACGCCCGGCAGTTTGCCTTCGCTTGCCAGTCGCCTGAAGCAAACACGGCATATACCGAATTCTCTGTACACAGATCTTGGTCGACCACATATCACGCAACGACTGTATTCTCGTGTCTTGAACTTCTTGGGTTTCTTCCACCTTTCGACCATTGCCTTCTTTGCCATCTCCAAACCTCCCCGTTTCAAACCCTCTTGAACGGAAATCCAAACAGTTCCAACATACGTCTCGCTTCCTTATCTGTGTGCGCTGTCGTGTTAATGATAATATCCATGCCCTGGATACGTTTTACTTCATCGGGCCTCAGCTCTGGAAAAACTAGTTGCTCGGTCAACCCAAAAGCGTAGTTACCCTTTCCATCAAAAGAGTTGGGATCGAGCCCTCTGAAATCTCTGACCTTAGGGAGCACGAGATGTATCAGCTTGTAAAGAAAGTTGTACATTCTCGCACCCCTAAGGGTAACCTTCACCCCCACAGGCATGCCCTTCCTGATTTTGAAATTGGAGATGCTCTTCTTGGCACGGGTGATCACAGCTTTTTGACCCGCTATCATCGTCAGCTCGCGCGCGTGATTTTCAACGATCTCTCGATTCCTCGCACCTTCACCAACGCCCATGTTTACCACAATTTTCACTATTCTGGGCACCTGCAACGGATTTTTGTATTCAAACTCTTTCATCATGGTGGGCACAACCTTCTTATCGTAGACATCCTTGAGTGGTACAAACTCGTAACCCATCTCCATTCCTCCCTTAGATTCGGTCAACGATCTCGCCGCATTTCTTGCAGTATCTAACCTTTTTTTCTTCGACAAATTTGTAACCAATCCTTGTCGGCTTGTTGCAACTTGGGCAGACCACCATAACGTTAGAAGCATGGATAGGCGCTTCACGTTCTATGATCCCACCTTCTCGTAACCTCTGCGTTGGTCGCTGGTGACGTTTCACGATGTGCACATTTTCCACGATAACTTTGTTTTCTCTCGGGATCACTCGAAGCACTTTTCCTTCTTTTCCTTTGTCCTTTCCCACTATGACTCTGACCAGATCACCCTTTTTGACTTTCACCATGATCACCTCACAAGACCTCCGGAGCAAGGGAAACGATCTTCATGAATCCCTTGTCTCTGAGTTCCTTCGCAACGGGTCCGAAAACACGAGTCCCTTTGGGTTCGTTACCTTTGGCTAACACCACTGCCGCATTGTCGCCAAAGCGGATATAAGTACCATCGTCCCTCCTGATTTCTTTCTTCGTGCGCACGATCACCGCACGAACAACGTCACCTTTCTTCACGTCGGTGTGTGGAATCGCCTCTCTTATAGAGCAAACAACGATATCTCCCACGCTGCCATACTTTTTATGGTATCCACCCAACACCCTTATAACCCTGAGGACCTTGGCCCCCGAGTTGTCGGCACTTTTGAGGTACGTCTCCTGTTGGATCACGATTCAACACCTCCAACTTCCTCAGAGTCAACAGCTTCGGGCTCTTCGGTTAGTTCTGACCTTTTAACGATCCTGACCAGCTTCCACCGCTTGGTCTTACTGTAAGGCTTGCTTTCTTCTATTTCCACAACGTCTCCGATCTGACATTCGTTGTTCTCGTCGTGTGCGTGGTACTTCTTTCTGCGACGAATGTATTTACCGTAGCGTGGATGCTTTGTCAACCGCTCGACGAGCACCACTATCGTCTTATCCATTTTATCGCTAACAACAACACCTGTGAGACGCTTCTTCGGCATCGTTCATTACCTCCTTATTCCCAGTTCGCGTTCTCGCAGTATCGTCTTAATCCTTGCTATATCTCTCTTCACCTGTTTTACCTGGTTCGTGTCCGTTAACCTTCCCATCGCTAATTGGAATCGCAAGTCCATGAGCTTTTTCTTGAAATCCTGCTCCATTTGTCTCAATTCCTCGTCAGTTTTGTCCCGCAGTTCAGAAGCCTTCATCAAAGCTCACCCCCAAGGTGGTACCTGGGCACGATCTTCGTCTTGATAGGAAGTTTCGTCGCAGCGTATGCGAGAGCCTTCTTAGCCACTTCATCACTCACTCCACCGATTTCAAAGAGGATCTTGCCAGGCTTGACCACCGCTACCCAACCTTCAACGTTACCCTTGCCTTTACCCATGCGCGATTCTGCAGGGTGTTTAGTGTACGGCTTGTCGGGAAAAACGCGGATCCACAGTTTCCCGTTGTGCTTCAGCGTTCGTGTGATAGCAACACGACAAGCTTCTATTTGCCTCGCCGTTATCCAATGAGATTCAAGTGCCTTGAGTCCCCAATCACCAAAATGAACAAGAGTGCCTCCTTTGGCTTTCCCCTTCAGCCTGCCACGTTGCTGCTTTCTATACTTAACTCTCTTGGGCATCAACACGCGCATTACCTCCCTTCCGCAGAACCTGCGTCGGCGAGTTGTACTCTTTTCAACAGAGGGGCATCACCCTTGTAGATCCAAACCTTGACGCCAATGGTTCCGTACTTAGTTTGAGCAAGCGCGGTACCGTATTCGATGTCTGCTCTGATCACCTGGAGAGGAACTCTGCCTTCCCTATACCACTCTTTCCTAGCAATTTCTGCACCGTTGAGCCTTCCTGCGACCATGATCTTAACCCCTTGAGCGCCACGCTTTAAAGCGTTGCCTATCGCGCGCTTCATCGCTATCTTGTAAGATGCCCTCTTCTCTATCCTTCCAGCGATGGACTCGGCCACTAATTGTGCATCCGTTTCGGGCGTTTTGATTTCTTCTATGTTCAAAAAGACCCTTTTACCCAGTATGGTTTCGAGCTTAGCCCTGGTGTTCTGTACCTCTACACCCTTCTTGCCGATCAGCATGCCCGGCCGTGCTGTGTAGATGTTCACTACAACATGGTTGGGACTACGCCGTTCGATGGTCACCTTCGAAATCCCCGCTGCGTAGTACTTAGATTTGATGAAATCCCTTATCTTCACGTCTTCTTCGAGATAAGCTTTGTAGTTCTTTTCGTTGAACCAGTGAGCTTCCCAATCCTTTATGATTCCAAGCCTGAACCCATGCGGATGAACTTTCTGACCCACCCAGTATCACCTCACTGTGAAAGCTCGCGTTCCTTGCTTTTATCCCTTACCACTACGGTGATGTGGCTCATCCTCTTCAGCAGGATGTCTGCTCTACCTCTACCTCTCGGCCAAAGCCTCTTCAACCTGGGACCTTCGTCGACATAACATTGGCTGACGTAAAGGCTTTCGGGGTTGAGGCCGTGGTTATTCTGCGCGTTGGCAATAGCCGAATTTAGAACTTTCAGTATAATTCTGGCCGCCTTTTTCGAAGAGAATTGAAGGATTGCCTGCGCTTCAGTAACGCTCTTACCTCTTATAGCGTTGATTACTGCCCTTGCTTTGAAAGGCGATATCCTCACATATCTGGCCACAGCCCGAGCCTCTATAACCGGTCGACTGGCCTCCTCTTGCTTTCTGGTACGATGAAGTATAGATCGCTTGGGTCTACTCTGCACTTTCTCTTCCATGAATCTCCCTCCCAAGTCTCATACTACCTTGCCTTTCTTCGCCTTCTTATCGGCGTGTCCACCGAAACGTCTGGTGGGAGAGAACTCCCCTAACCGATGACCGATCATGTTCTCAGTTATGTAAACCGGGATGTGCTTCAATCCGTTGTAAACAGCTATGGTGTGTCCAACCATCTCTGGTACGATCATTGACGCGCGGCTCCATGTTTTGATAATCTTCTTCTCCCCGGTTTCATTCATCTGTCGGACCTTCTTTAAAAGTTTAGGATCAACATAAGGACCTTTCTTTTGGGAACGTCCCACGTTCTACCCTCCTCACTTTTGGTTTCTACGCCTGACGATGAATTTGTCGGAAGGTCTCTTCCCTCTTCTGGTTTTGTATCCCTTCGCTGGGATACCCCAAGGGCTTCGAGGTATGTGACCTTTGCTTCTTCCCTCGCCACCGCCCATGGGGTGATCAACAGGGTTCATCGTCATTCCCCTGACATGAGGTCTGAAACCCTTCCATCTGCGTCTTCCGGCTTTGCCGTCAGATTCATTGGAATGATCCTCGTTGCCCACCACACCCACAGTAGCCATGCATCTGACATGAATCTTTCGAAGCTCGCCGGAAGGCATTCTCAAAAGAGCATAATTACCTTCCTTGGCCATGATCTGCGCATAGCTTCCTGCAGAGCGTGCGATCTGTCCTCCCGCTCCAGGAACGAATTCGATATTGTGAACGAGCGTACCCACTGGAATGTTCTCTAATGGCAACGCATTGCCTGGTCTTATCTCAGCTTCTGGACCGCTCATCAGCACGTCTCCAACCTGAACGCCGCTTGGAGCCAGGATGTACCTCTTCTCACCATCGGCGTAGACCAAGAGGGCAATTCTTGCCGTCCTGTTGGGGTCGTATTCGATGGCTACTACCTTTGCGGGTATTCCTATTTTGTCTCGTTTGAAATCGATAACTCTATACATACGTTTGTGACCACCGCCACGAAAACGCACAGTGATTCTTCCATGATGATTCCTTCCCCCTGACTTTTTAAGAGGTTTCAAAAGAGATTTCTCCGGCTTGGTCTTCGTTATCTCGGAGAAATCGGGAATCACCATAAAACGTCTTGACGGTGTTGTAGGTTTGAATCTTCTAACACCCACGACTTTTCACCTCACTCAGTGTGCATCGAGCTCGCTAATTCTATATCCTTCCTTTAATGTGACTATTGCTTTCTTCCACGAACGAGTTTTACCGAACTGAGTTGCATATCTCCTCTTCGGCTTTGGCTTCACATTGATCACGTTGACCTTTTCAACTTTCACATTGAACAGTTTTTCCACCGCTTCTTTTATCATGGGCTTGTTCGCCAGCTTCGATACCTCGAAAGTATACTTAGGTTTGTCACTAGCCATTTCGTTGTGAGATTTCTCGGTCAGGATCGGTCTGATCAGAATGTCGTGATACGTGAGTTTTCCCTGTTTCATTGCGTCAGCACCTCCTCGATCTTTTCGACCGTATCCTTGGTGAGAACCAGCACGTCGTGATTTATGATGTCGTAAACGTTCAACCCGTCGATCCTGACAGCCCTCTCTCCCGTCTTGGAGTTGTTGGGATTGTCAGCGATTATCACTTTCACGTTGGGTATGTTACGCCCCGAAAGCTTCACATTCTTGTATTCATCCTTCTTCCAAGGCAAAACGAAGAGAACTTTTTTGTCTGCAATGTTGAGATCTTGAAGCACCGTCCTCATCTGTTTGGTGCGTGGCGCATCGAAGCGAATATCATCGAGCACAAGAAGATTGTTCTCTCTGTATCTCACGCTCAGCGCGCTCTTCAGAGCGAGTCGCTTCATCTTCTTGGGAAGTTTCTTGAACCATTCCCTCGGCTTCGGACCGTGCGCAACCGCTCCATGACGCCACAAAGGCGACCTTCTTGACCCATGACGTGCACGACCTGTATGCTTCTGTGGCCATGGTTTTCTCCCACCGCCAGTAATCTCAGCGCGATTCTTCGTGCTCGCAGTACCCTGCCTCCGATTGGTCAGCTGCATGTCGACATACCGGTACATCACGTCAAGATGTGGTTCCACGTTGAAAATTTCATCCTTAAGCTCAAGCTTTCCAATTACTTCCCCTTTGATGCTCAGCACATCAACCTGTGCCATTTGTCACTCCTCCTCACTGCTTCGATTTCGGGGCCTTCTTTGCACTCCTTATCAACACCAAACTGCCCCTCGCACCTGGAACTCCACCCTTGACCGCTATGAGGTTGTTTTCCTTGTCTATCTTCACAACTTCGAGGTTCAAAATAGTAACGCGCTCGTTACCGTATCTACCAGGCATCTTCTTTCCTTTAAAAGTTCGTGCAGGCTCGGTGTGCTGACCTGTGGATCCCACAGCTCTGTGAAACTTGGAACCGTGGCTTTTTGAACCTCCACGGAAATTCCAACGTTTCATAGCGCCAGCAAAACCACGCCCCTTGGTCCAACCCGTTACATCCACCATTTCGCCCTCGCTGAAGACACTCACATCCAAAATCTGGCCTACTTCGTAGTCATCAGGATTTTCGACGCGAAACTCCTTCAATATTCTGAAAGGCTTCACATTGGCCTTCTTGAAGTGCCCCAACATTGGACGGTTAACCTTTCGTTCAGGAATCTCTTCAAAGCCCAGCTGTAAGGCATCGTAACCATCAGACTCCCGGCTCTTCTTTTGGGCGACCACACAAGGACCCGCTTTTATGACTGTTACGGGGACAGAAACATCGTTTACAAACAACCTGGTCATCCCGATTTTTCTTCCGATCAAACCTTTCATGCTTGCACCTCCTGTTCAGATCACATCGCTACAGTTTTATTTCGACATCGACACCAGCCGGGAGCTCTATCTTCATGAGTGCATCCACAGTCTTGGGAGAAGGATCGATGATATCTATCAAACGTTTGTGAATCTTCTTTTCGAAATGTTCTCGTGAATCTTTGTGCTTGTGCGGAGACCTCAGCACACAATAAAGAGTTCGCTCTGTCGGTAAAGGAATGGGACCGGAAACTTTCGAATTGGTTTCGCGCGCAGTCCCTACTATCTTCTTCGCCGACAAATCCAAGAGCGTGTGATCGTAAGCTCTGAGTCTGATCCGCATGCGTTTCGCCATCTTCCTACCTCCTTCGGCAAGTCAAGGGGGGCAGGGATGCCCCCCCAATGCATCACTCAATGATCTCCGTCACTACTCCTGCACCAACAG
>QNAP01000005.1 GCA_003641795.1 Thermotogae bacterium
AGTTCCGCCACTCTCGCTGGTGACCCGCGTGGGACTCGAACCCACGACCCCCTGATTAAAAGTCAGGTGCTCTACCTGCTGAGCTAGCGGGTCCTACACGGCGGGCCACCGCGGACGCGCCGCGAATATTCTATCAGAAAAACCACAGGTTTTCAAGTACCCGGGAGTTTCCACGAGTCTCAAGCAAAGAATCCGAGTGAGAAACTTCTTGAATTATACACCTTCTTCTCGAGCGAGCCCTCGAGTGAACTTAACCCTCTTCCTCTTTCTCCCCATGATCGCCACCATTGGCCTATCGCAAGGAACATCAGTACATATTTTGCTTGCGTGTACTCCTTTCCGAAGATGGAGAGGATCTGTTCAGGGAAGGCAAGCATCCAAATGGCGAGAGGCAGTGTGAGTGATACTATCCACCTGGTGATGTCAGCATACATTTTTGCAAGGGTTTCCCTGTCACCTGTGTGGTAGAGTTCAGAGATTATTGCAGCGAATATAGAGCTAAAGGTTGTGAAGAAGAATACGGACAGTTGTGCAACAGTGTCTGAAATTGTGTACATACCAGCACTTTTGGAGTCCAGGTATATTCCAGGGATTAAGCGATTAACCTGTCCCATGGGGAAGTAAGTGAAGCTCACAAAAAGCATGTTTGAGGAATATCCCACTGTGTATTCCCCCAGAAATCTTATAGCTCCTGTCTCATATCAAAGATCGAGAACATAACTCCCACATTTGCGATGGTGAGACCGAGGGAGTAAAGCCCATATTTGTCTGCTCCGAAAAACGAGCGAGGACGGTTTGAAGGGAAAATCCAAGGGCGTATCCGAGTATTCTGCTTGTGAAGACAAGCCCGGCTTGCTTTGTGGCTGTTCTCATGTATATGCTGTACTCGTCCTCCAACTTCTCCAGCACCCCCGGGTATTCTCTTTGCAACCTTTTTCATGATGACATGCACGGATTAGTGCTATAGGGAAAAAGCTTCCAAAAGCACCATCAAGAATTCTTGTTCGAGTGCTTTTTGAGCTCGTATACATCTTAGAAATAGACTTATGCGCTTGCAATCGTGCATTTTTTATGCTGTTTTATGCTATTATTAATTATGGTGAATCATTAACGAACAATATTGAAAAATGCTTAATGTAGTCTCCGTTGGAAGCATTCGAGTCTTCTCTTTTGGAATCGATGTCTTTTTTAGTTCCACAGGTGTGAACATACGTGCAGAGTTGTGCTTGGAGCCCTTCCGTAGCGACCAATGGGCAGCCTGGATAAAATCAAAGAGGAAGCCGAAAATGAAAGAGAAAAGAGGAGATGGTTCATGGACGGGCCATCAATTTGACAGAAGAAGATGAGGATTTCTTTGATCAAAAAAGGCTGAGATTTTCGGCAAGTCAAGATCCTATTTAGAAAATGTCCGTCGGGAGGAGGTGGAAAATGAGCAAAACAGTAATAGTTAGTGATCTTCATATAGGCGATATGTCCGAAGCTGATGATTTCTACACCTCTGGAAATTTCGAGCATTTCATGGAATTTTTGAAGTGGATCGAAGAAAACCGGCGCCACACCTTCCAGTAACGAATATCGAGGCGATTTTTCGGAGTATGAAAAAGGTGCCCACGAGCTGGGAGATCGGCTCTTAGGAACCTCCCATGAAAGTTCTCGGGTATTTGTGATTCTCGGACATACACATAAACCTTCTCTCAGAGAGTTGAACAACAGGATTGTTTATGCGAACGCAGGTTCATGGGTGAAAAGGCCAGCCACATTTTGTTTATTCGATTCATCGACGGATTCCATTTTCCTGTATGAATGGAGCAACGGGAAATCAGTAGAGCTCGATCGATTATCGTAGAATCCAGACTGACGTCTAATCCGATAAAAGGCTGAAAAGGCAAGGTAGGATTTTGGGTAAAAGGGTAGCTTATGTTGCGCTTTTCCAATAAAGCCACGTTTGGCGGTGTGCAATCAAGTTGACGGAATCGTGGTTCAAGAGAAATTCTGCAAAAAAGTCATCGTTTTTGGTACAAAGCGCGCATTGCGAAAATTGCAGATACTATTTTGTAAGGGGGGGTAACATGTCAAGACTCAGGACGGCAGATTTCTATTATGGGTGTGTTCTCTCAATGCTGTTCAACAATGGGGACGGTGGGATTGTTCCAATCTTGGTAAAAAGTAGTGAAGAGAGGCGCGTATACAATTTCTCAACTGATGAAGGCGACGTTGTGTTATTTATCAAGTACAGATCTAACTGCAATAAGACCAAAAAGCAAGACTATAAGAGCTGGGCATTTACATTGACTGATGATGATGTGAAGAAAATCAAAGAGTACACGAATATGGAGAATAAGGCTTTGCGTCTTGCACTTGTATTAGGAATGGCGAATTTGCACGAGAGTGAGCTTGCTATTCTCTATCCAGAGGAAGTTGATGTCTTAATTGAGTCATGCAAGGGTCATTTCACCATCACCAGGCAGAAGAAAGAGAGAGCGTTCAGAATAATCATGAAAGGTTCGCGGAAAAACTCTTTGAGGATTCCTACCAATAGGAAATTGTTTTGAGCAGAGGCATCAACTTTAAAGAGTTTTGAAGTTGTTGACCTTTCGCTCAGTTGATGCTCGCTCTCCTTCTTGTTCGCATCCACAAACGATCCCCGTGAAGATTTGCCGTCGTGGTTCAGTTTCGCTTTTCGCCACATCCCTGTGGCTTCAGAGTCGTTTTGTCTGAACGCTCTTCCGCACTCACAAGTCTCGTTCAGGGTCAACTTTATGATTGTGTTTGCGGTTTCCCCTCAAACGGCCGGTTCATCCTTTTCCGATTCGTTGAGTTGACGCCCTTGGAAATTGCCTTGAGTAAAGTGTGAAAATCCTTTGCGATTTTTCAAGCTTTTTAGGCAGAGTGTATGTTTTAACACCCAAACCCGTGGAGGTGAAATTCGAGTCTTCACAAACGTCCTATTTGAGGTTTCCGCAAATCTGCACCTCTCAGATTTGAGGCAAAACCAGGAGGCAGGGATATTGGTGCATTGGAAGCTATGGCGAATATATTTCTTCTTTTGGATTCTCGACCAATGAAAGAACAACCCCGCCCGA
This sequence comes from Thermotogae bacterium, assembly GCA_003641795.1. Lineage (GTDB taxonomy): Bacteria > Thermotogota > Thermotogae > UBA12178 > UBA12178 > UBA12178. The sequence goes on from QNAP01000005.1 coordinate 3,084, forward strand.
AGGCGGGACGAAAGAATAAGGTATGGATTCGATATCGTTCTGCACCTTTCGAAGCTTACGGTTGTTAACACTAATTCCCCATTAAAGCTTTGACTGAACTTACTGGATCATCCAAAGGTATGTCAACCATGTGCCAAATGGGCTGATTTGTAGTTATTCCCACTGGTGTTCTGTACACGAGTTCGTTCTTTGGAGAGATGATCATAATCATTTCTGGGGCAAGTGGTGGCGATAGTTTTTCATCACAGGAATCGCTTCTTCCATGTTAAGAACCACTACTTGTACCCCTTCGATCTCCTCCAGTTGCTTGGAAAGTTCCTCTTCAAAGTAAGGTTACTGGGTTGCTCCTATAATCTGTTAACTGGATGTCTGGGATCGTCAGCTCTTTTCCAAGTATCGGTACGAGTATCCTCGTCAGCCCGAAATAAGCCACGGAGTCGCTCTCGGTGTTCCATTTGTGCTTCACAAATGGATATGAAGATACTTACCTGTTATTGAAGGGAATAATGAGAGAGAAAGATCTTAAAGAAATATCTCAGTACTTCGAAGTGAAAGAAGGAAGAATTGTAATAAGGAATCAGAGAAAATAAGTTCCCTCCTTATGTTGGAGTTATTAAGAACCCTAACACGATGTCGACAAAATTTGAAAGGGTGAACAAAGAACCGAAGAGGCATAGCAGGGTAATAGGAGCGTTTCCGGGGGAAGAATCATCGTGTCACGTACCCTTTACATGATGAGCTATCTCAATCCGATGTTGAACTACCTAAAGGAGTGCAACATCCTGTTTGAGAGACTGAAAGAAGTGGGCATCAGGGGGCTTATTATCCCTGATCTACCTTTGAGGGAAGTAGAAAGCTCGGTTCTGATATCTCCAAAAAGAGGCAAGTAAAGCAGCTTTGGGAAATGGTCGACGGTGTGATAGTTGGGAGTGCACTCGTCAGGGCAATCGAAAAAAAGGACTCGAAAAGGTTAGAAAAGCGGTGAAAGAGCTCATAACGTGAAAGCCGAATAGAAGATGTATCGATTTCCATCCCCGTTTAAGAAGCGTGTTTTTGTGGCCGCATTCTTTACGAATTTGCAAACCGAATGTAACGCCTTTGGGTTAGCATTTGAACAAACGTGCAGCACAAATGTGCAAGGAGAGATAAGGATGTCAGGAAAACGGCTAAGGTTGAGTAGAATTTTCGGAGGTGATGGCAGAACTGTTATCGTGGCGCTCGATCACGGGCAGTTCCAAGGACCGATATCGGGTATCTTCGATCTACCTTCTACCATAGAGAAGATCATCTCCGGCGGTCCCGATGCGCTTATATTGAACCCTGGAATCGTTGCAAAGCATGCCGATCTCCTCGCTGGGAAAACCTCGGTGATAGTACGAATCACTGGTGCATCGACAAGCTATAGCCCTTCCTTTGACTACCACAGACTCACGACTTCTGTCGAGTATGCCCTATCAATGGGAGCGGACGCGGTTATCGTGATGGGGTTCATCGGTGGGCCTGGCGAAAGCAGCTCCCTCGAGTTGATAGGCCACACTGCCGAAGTCTGTGACAAACATGGGCTGCCGCTGATAGTTGAAATGCTCCCACAAGATCCCGAACACTCTGCGGATCCTAAGTATATCTCAATTGGCGCGAGGGCCGCATACGAGCTCGGTGCCGATGTGTTGAAGATTTACTACACCGGAAAAGATTCCCTCTCCAAGATAGTTGATTCGGTTGCGATTCGCGTGGTGATCGCCGGGGGGCCGAAAGACAAAGACGCGTTCGCTATGGCACGCGAGGCAATCCAGCTCGGGGCGAGGGGCGTCGCTTTCGGTCGAAACGTCTTTCAAGCGGAAGATCCGGAAAGATGTGTAAAAGAGCTCGTGAAGATAGTACATGAACGGTGTGCCGGTGCGTGAAACAGGGGGCTTATGGTGTGGATTTGAATGAACTCGCGTATCGCGCTGCGCGGCTTTACTATCTCGAGGGTCTAACCCAACAACAAATCGCCAGTCAGCTTGGCATATCCAGGTCGAAGGTGTCGAGACTTCTCGCCTACGCACGGGAAGTCGGTATGGTCGAGATAAAACTAAAGGCCCCGGGCATCAGAAGTGAAAGATTCTTGTCGGACTTTCTGAAGGAGCGGCTGGGATTGAAGGAGGTGGTGGTAGCGGAAGCAACCGAAAGAGACGAAGAGCATATACTGGAAAAGATCGCGAAGGCTGGTTCCGAGTATATATCGAAGGTGTTGAAAAATGGCCAAATCGTGGGATGGGGATGGGGGAGAACGATGTATAAAACGGTGCATGCATTGAGAAACGATGGAGAGCCCCACTTTTCAAGTATTTTTATCCCGCTTATCGGGGGAGCCGGGCAGTCGGCAAGGCATTATCAGGTAAACTCCCTCGTTGAAAGAGCCGCCGAGATCTTCAAAGCCCAAGTGATGTACCTCAACGCCCCGGCGTTTTTTGCGGACAAGAACACACTTGAACTGTTTTTGAAAGAAAAACAGGTCTCGAACGTTTTGGAAATGTGGAAGAAGCTCGATATAGCTATCTTTGGGCTTGGCAAACCTGTTTACGACTCTGAAATCATCAGATCCGAGATCGATAGCTCTATAATAATGGACCTCCTCAGAGAAAAGGCCGTCGGAGATATACTGGCGCGTTTCTTTAACCCAAGTGGAAAAATCTGTAGCTCCACCTTAAACGAACTCATCTTCGGCATCGGCATGGACGATCTCTTAAAGGTACCCACGAGGATATGCCTGTGTGGCGGTGAAAAAAAGGTGGACGGCATAATCACGGCTTCTAAGGAGGGGTATTTAAACGTTCTCGTCATAGACTCTATAACAGCGAATACTGTTCTTAACAGGCTGAAAGGAGAGTAAAAGGGAATGAAGGCACTTTTTTACTTAGGGCCCAGGAAGCTTGAACTCAAGGAGGTAGAGGAACCTAAGGACAAAGATAGGGTGATCGTTAAAGTTTTGGAAGCTGGCGTATGTGGAACCGATATCAAAACGTTTTTACGTGGTCATCATCTCTTTAAACCACCAACGATATTGGGGCATGAATGTTATGGCGTCATCGTTGAAAAGCCCTCCTTCTTAGAAGATGTAAAGATTGGTGATCATGTTGTAGTTGCACCGTACGCCGAATGTAGCGTTTGTGAAAAGTGTAGAAGTGGATTTCCGGAGTTGTGTGAGAAGAAGACGTATATTTCGAGTGGATGTTTCGCGCAGTACATAACGATCTCTGTTCAACACAGCTTAAGAGGGCTCTTCAAGGTAAAAGAACCGGGAAGACAAATAGTGTTGGCTGAACCTCTCGCCTGTGTGATCGGTACGATCAGAAAGTTCCCAAATGGCAAGCATATATTGATAGTTGGTGGAGGGGTCATGGGAGCGCTCTTTGCCATTTATCTGAGCACTAAGGGAGTGCATGTCGAAATTGTGGAACCGTTTGAATGGCGGATGGCTTTCTTAAGGGATCTGGGATTTCACGTCGTAAAACCCGGCTCCTTGGAAGAAGGTAATTACGACACGATCGTGATCGCCGTGACCATAGACGAACCTTTTCAGTACCTGGACGCGCTGCGCGACGGAGGGCGCTTGATTCTGTTCGGCGGCTATCCAAAAGACAGACGGCTTACGTTAGACCCGTACCACCTGCATTATCGGGAGGTGACCATCAGCGGGAGCTTCGGTTACAGCTTGCCCGATTTCGCCGAAGCACTTGAGGAACTTGGGAAGGAGAAAGAGTTGTACGCGAAGCTCGTGACCCATAATTACTCGCTTTTCGAATACGACAAGGCATTCGAGAGGGCTTTGAATAAAGAATGCATGAAAGTCTCACTTGGGATGTGGGAGAGTGAAGAAACGGGAGCACCGTGAAACCGTCGTTGCCTATGTATGCCTTGCACCCGCGCTGATACTCGCTGTTGTCTTCATGATAGTTCCCATGATCATGGTGTTTTACATCAGCTTTTCCAACTGGGACTTCGTAAATCCCGTTAAAAATTTTGTTGGGCTTAAGAACTACGTTTACATCTTCAGCGACGAGAAGTTTCTCAAGTCGATAAGAAACACCCTTTACTTCGCTGGCGTGAAGATACCACTCGATCTGGTAATTTCTTTATTCGTCGCGGTCCTGCTTGACAAGAAAATCAGGATGAAGAAGTTCTACAGGGTATCGTACTTCGCACCTGTGGTCACACCCATGGTCGCGGTGGCGCTTATATGGATCTGGCTCTTCGACCCGACGTTCGGCCCATTTAATCAGATACTCTCATTCGTGGGGCTGAAACCTTTGAAATGGCTTTACGATCCGAACTGGGCGATGCCGTCGGTGATCTTGTTTTCACTTTGGAAGGGACTCGGTTACGATATTATCATCTTCCTCGCAGGTCTTCAGTCTATACCGACCCATTTAATAGAGGCGGCGTATATTGATGGAGCTAACTCGAGGCAGGCGTTTTTCAAAGTCACGCTTCCCCTTCTTTCCCCAATCGTCTATTTCGTTGTGCTTATGGGCATTATAAACTCCTTTAAAGTTTTTACCCAAATATCTGTCATGACGCCGAGAGGTGGGCCGCTGTACAGTACTGGTGTTATGGTGTTCTACATATACCAGCAGGCGTTCGAAAATTACAGGATGGGAAGAGCTTCCGCGGCGTCACTCGTGTTGTTCTGTATGGTTATCGCCTTAACCCAGATTCAAAAGAGGCTCGGAAGGAAATCCGTTGAGTATTCATAAGCGAGGTGATGGAGGCGAGGAAGTCGGTTAAGAAATCGTGGTACGTGCATTTACTGCTTTTCACAGGCACCGTGCTCATGATTTTTCCCTTTATCTGGATGTTTCTATCTGCTTTTAAAACGGATCTGGACGTTTTTTCCTACCCACCAAAGTGGTTACCATCAACCTGGACTCTTGAAAATTTCCCCAGGGTTCTCGAAATGGTACCGTTCGTGAGATATTATTTGAACAGCATCGTAGTGACTTCCTCGATAACGTTCGGACAGGTTTTCCTGTCAATATTAGCGGCTTACGCCTTAGCAAGACTCCACTTTCCGGGTAAGACCGCTGTAACGATTCTTCTACTGTCGACGATGATCATGCCTTTCCAGGTTACCTTAGTGCCGATGTTCATGATCGTGTATAAATTCGGCTGGATCGATACTTATCAGGGATTGATAGTACCCTTTTTGTTCAGTGGATTCTCCATTTTCTTCCTAAGACAGTTTTTTGTAACGATTCCCAAAGATCTCGAAGACGCCGCAAAGATAGATGGCTGCGGTTACTTCGGCATACTCTTCAATGTCATCATGCCCAATTCCAAAGCCCCCATTGGAACGATCTCACTTTTTGTATTCTTGACGCATTGGAGGAGCTACCTATGGCCGCTCGTTGTCACCAACTCTCCAGAAATGCGAACCCTGCCGGTAGGGCTCAAATACTTCGTGGAAGAGGGTGGCACCCAGTACAACCTGATGATGGCGGCATCGCTCATGGCGATCATTCCAGTGCTCATCGTGTATATAGTGGCGGAAAGGCACTTGGTTAAATCCACAACGTTAACCGGTTTGAAATTCTAAACCCTAAGTGAGGAGGTGTTTTGCTGTGAAGAGGTTTCTTTTAGTGGCGTTGGTGGTGTTTCTCACGATCACGGCGCTTTCTGTGGAGATCGTGTTTTGGTACCCCTTGAGCGGATCGAAGGGGCAGGTTTTTAAGGAGCTCGTCGCCAGATTCGAAAAGGTGTATCCGGATGTGAAAGTGAAACTCGTTTATACGGGTAAGTACAGTGACACCGCGCAGAAGGTTGTATCCGCTTTGGCGACCAAGAGCTTGCCCAATGGTGGTATTATCCCTGCCGGGCCTATCTTCACAGGTGCTTACGGAAACTACAAGATTCTGGAGTACATCGAAAGCGATTCCGAATTTAACATGAGTGACTTCTATGAGGTTGGGTGGGACTACGCTAAGTACAAGGGCAAGATATGTGCCATACCTTACAACATAAGCACCCCGGTTCTTATATACAACAAAGAACTCATGGCTGAAGCCGGGCTCGACCCCAGCAAACCGCCGGAGACATGGGCCGAATTGCTGGAATACGCCAAAAAGATAACGAAGGATTTGAACGACGACGGCGAGCCCGATGTGTGGGGGTTGAACATCAAAGACACCCCTTGGATTTTCAAGGCGATGCTCTTTCAAAACGATTGTGGGATTATAGATTCAAATACTCTCACCCCTCTCTTTGACGGTCCAAAGGGTGTGGAAGCGGCTACTTTCTGGAAGAAGTTAGTCGATGAAAAAGCCATGCCGGTTGGGATGCACAATCTGGCTGATAAACAGTTCATGTCCGGGACGCTCGGTTTTTACATGGGAAGCTCTTCAAGGATAGGAAAATGGAGTGGAAAGCTACCCTTCGAAGTCGGTGTCGCGTTCCTCCCGAAGATGGTTAAGAGGGCTATACCGATAGGCGGCGCTGTTCTCGTCTTGTTCCCACACAGCAAGGCGGAAGACGATGCCGTGTGGAAGCTCATAAAATGGCTTGTATCGCCCGAGAACCTCGGAGAATTCTGCATAATGACTGGCTATATCCCCATAAGGAAGTCCGTCCTCGAGGTGCCGAAGGTCAGAAAATTCATGGAAGAAAACCCCAATTACAGGGTTGCGTTTGAACAGATGAAATATGGAAGGGCATACTGGCATTTCGAACAGATGGGTACGATGGACGCACTTTTGTACGAATACCTTGACAAGATCGAAAGGGGTGTGTTAACCCCCGAAGAGGCGATGAAAGAGGCGGCTGAGAAGCTTAGGAAGGAGATAGAGAGTTAATGGACTTTAAGCTCTCCTTCTCAACCGCGGCTCTATTCCCAAGAAATAGCGTTGAATCTCTAAAGCTTGTAGAAGAAGCCGGATTCCATTATGCGGAGTTGATGCCTCAATGTTTGGAAGAGACAAAGCCACGTTTTGCGAAAGAGATAAAAACCCATGTAAAATTAAAAATTGCTTCTGTACATTTCCCGCTCGTTTTTCAACCGGTGTTTTACAACCCCTATCCCGGGATGATGAAGGAGGCGAAAAACCTAATAGATGATGTTACCGCACTGGCAGGTGACTTGGCGGCGGAGATCATCGTTATCCATCCACCTTACTTCGCCGACGAGGTCGTTGAAAGCCTTTTTTACACCCCGGTCATGGACAACATGAGGTATCTATGTGAAAAAGCCAGCAGAAACGGTGTGAAGGTCGCTCTCGAGAATTCACCAAAAGGTGGCCGCACAGTGGAAGAGATGCTCCAGATGATACACGCTGTGGGTCATGAGAATATCTTTCCGATGCTGGATACCACAGAAGCAGTTGAATCTGGCCAAGATCCCGTAGATATGCTAAAAAGACTGGACGTAATTCATATACACGCCAGTGGCCACAAGGGAAAGGTCAAACACATTCCCCCAGGTGAAGACGAATTCGACTGGATGAAGATCATCTTGGTCTTGTGTGAAAAGCATTTCTCCGGATTTTTTACCGTGGAACCGTCTTACAGGTATTTTTTGGAAAAACCGGTGGAGAAAATGAAAAACGTGCTGAAGTTTTTGAGTGGTTTGTGACAAGGGAAAGGGAATAGCTGTGAAAGCCGGGATTATAGTGAACGCATCGGCCGGTAAGTTCGGATATATAAAGAAAGTGATATCGAGGCTTAAAGAAGTCTTTGAAGAGATAGTCACCGGCTCCGGCAGGTTCGGTGGAGATTTTTTAGAAGATGTCGAAACGATAGACGTTGCTTTCAACGATTTTAAAAACGCGATCGGAAGTTTGACGGTCGAACTTTCAAAGCGCTCAGACGTTATAGTCAGTGTTGGTGGAGATGGCACCGCAAATCTTGTAGCGGCGACAATCATTGATGAGGGGTTGGACATTCCCTTAATGGGTATAGCTGGGGGGACCGCAAACGTCGGCCCCCTCATACGTTTTTCTTTTGAAACTGTGGAGAAGCCTTCACATGTTGAGTTTATAGATTGTTTGAAAGTTTGGAAGGACGAGGAACATGTGGGATACGCTTTCGTGGACGCGGTTTTTGGGGACACCTTTTTGGGAACTTTGAATGGAGGGATGGTCAATCTCAGCGTTGAAGATTTCCTCAAATCGGGGAAGAAAGTTCCAAAGAAGCCACGCGATGATGTTGTCAAAAAGCTCGAGGTTTTGAAGAACGGAAAGGAAGTCCCCTTGAGATCGAGAAGAGTTGCCCAGGTTGTGGCGTCTCCCTTAAACTCATCGACTTTTTACATAGGAAAAGCGGCGACTGGGATCCTTTCATGGGCTTCCTTCCTTGAATCGAGAGGGATTTTAGTCCTGTCGAGCAGGGTTATCGTGGATTCGCATGTTAGTGAATCGGACCTGAACGAACCTGTGCTCGTTGAACAGATCCTGTTTGGAGAAGAGACGATTGAAATAAAGGGTTTTGATAGGAGCGTTTATCTTGTACTCGACGGTAACCCGGTGTGCGAGTGTGATCGTCCAATAAAACTGGAAGGACTAAGAAATTGTGTAAAGGTTGTAACAAAGGGACAGAGCTGTGACTGGCCAGTGGGGTGGAAAACATGAAGGTGGAAAGGGAAAAGTTACTCGAGTTTACAGCCAACGTGATGAAGAAGATGGGTTGTAATGATGGGAGTGCAAAAGCCGTTGCTGAGGTGCTCGTCGAAGCTGATATGAGAGGGATATCGTCGCACGGAGTGGCGCGGCTAAAGCGCTACATCAACCACATAAACGAAGGAATCATCGATCCACGTGGCGAACCCACGGTGGTTTTTGAAACACCGCTTTCCTTGGTCGTTGACGGAAACAACGGGGTTGGACAGTACGTTGCCAAAGTTTCCATGGGAAAGGTCATAGAAAAAGCAAGGACGTGTGGCATAGGCATGGCAAGCGTTCGCAACTCAAACCATTATGGAATAGCAGGATATTACGCTGAAATGGCTGTAAAGAACGGGTTGGTCGGGATATCGCTTACAAATACAGCTCCGATGGTAGTTCCCACGTTTTCAAAGAGAGCTCTTTTAGGGACAAACCCGATCGCCTTTGCGTTCCCCATCTGTGGGAGGCATCCCATACTCATAGACATGTCTACAAGTGTTGTAGCAAGGGGAAAGCTGGAAGTGTACTCCAGATTAAGGAAAGAGATACCGAAGGGCTGGGCAGTAGATGAAACAGGTCATACGACTTCGAATCCTGAAAGGGTCCTCACGAATTTGAAAGAAAGAAGGGGAGGCGGACTTCTTCCCCTCGGTGGCGAGAGTGAGGCGTTCGGAGGTCACAAAGGTTACGGATTGGCACTCTTGGTTGAACTTTTATGCTCCGGATTATCACTCGGCGCATTCAGCTATGATACTTACACGGGCAAGGGCAAAGTAACGCACTTCTTTGCCGCGTTCGATTTATCTCTTTTCGGCGATCCGGAACAGATAAAAGCCTACGTCATCGAATTAACAAACGTTTTGGAAAGTGCCGAAAAGGCGATCGGCGAGGATAGAATCTACATACACGGGGAAAAGGAGTACGAAAGACGCGAAGAATCGCTCAGAAATGGTGTAGTAGAGATCGATGTGCCAACCTACCAGGAGCTGGAGAAGATCGCCGAAGATCTTCGCGTTCCCTGGTAGAAAGGGGAGATGAAAGGCATGGACGTGCTTCTGCGAGCCCTTGAGGCCTTCGCGGTAGGCGATGCCATGGGCATGCCCACCGAGTTTATGACCCTGGAGATGATACACAACAGGTTCGGGCTGATAGATCATCTGATAGATCCTTCTTGTTCCTTTATTCACAAAAATCTCAAGAAAGGGCAAATAACGGACGATACCGAGCAGGTGCTTTATTTGATTGAAACGTTTTACAAAAAAGGATCCATTACCATCGGGGCTGTTGTCGAAGCACTCTGCCGATGGATCGAAGAAACCCAGGCGGAAGAAAAAGGATACGTAGGGCCAAATACCTCAAAGGCACTGAAGAAGATACGAGCAGGTGAAAATCCTGAAGAAGCTGGCAAGGATGGTACAACGTGTGGGGCGGCGATGAGAGTCCTGGCACCGGTCCTTTGCGTAGGTGACGATGAAGAGAAGCTCAAAGAGGCTGTATGGGTGTGTTCTATCCCCACTCACAACACGAACTTAGCCTTGGAAGCGGCGATGAGTCTGGGCTTTGGGTTCTATGTTGCCGTCGCCGGTGCTTCGTTCAGGGAGATAATCAACTCGATACTCGAAGGAGCAAGGGTGGGCAAGGAAATGTCAAATGTCAGGTTCGCTGGAGCTTCCACGGGAACAAGGATAAGGTATGCCTTAGATGAAATAAGCAACTCTCGATCCGTTGAGGAAGCCATGTCTTTCGTGTATAATGTTATCGGAACTAATATGGAGTCCAACGAGGTTGTACCCGCTGCAGTATCAATCTTTGCCTATGCGAAAGGCGATGTGTGGCTCGCCATACGCATGGGGGCTTCCATAGGCGGTGATACCGACACCATAGCCGCGATCGCTGGTGCGCTTTCCTGCCTCTACAACCGTGGACACAATATCCCCGATGAAATCCTCGAAGAAGTGATCTCTGTCAACGGATTGGACCTTAGGGGATTCGCCAAGATGGCGTGGAAAATGCGGGGAGAAAAGTTATGATCGCGATCTTTTTAGCAACGATCAATGTGGGTGTTGCGTACGGTGTGTTCAACTTAAGATTGATACAATATCTTTCCGGCCAGTTCGGCTCGCGCTCTACACCCAGCGGGCTTATCTTTTTGGGGTTATTCTTGACGGTCTTCCTCAATCCCCTCTTTGGCTTCCTGAGCGATAAACTCAAAAGCGAACGCCTTTTATATTTGTAGTATTGGACAGACTCTTACATCATTGCACGATAGTAAACATTCGAGGGAAGAGCTACAGATTGGGAGAGAAGCAAAAGACAGGGCTTGTAGGTATCCAGACGACGGTAGATGGAAGCGAAACACTGCGCAAAACTGCTTGATGAAAGCACGCTATCTGGCCGATGTTTTTGCGCGTTTTTATCGATGTTGACATAGCCTGTTTGGATGCTTCCTCAGCGCTCGCGATGCTGAAAGATCAACAACACGTTTGCAAAGACAAAGGTAAAAAAGATTGACTGGTGAGAGAAATTGTTAAAAAGCTCTGGGAATTATCTTGCACAAGAAGAAAGCCATCTCTGGCAACTTGACAATATTGAGATATTACCAAGAGTGGGAGAAGAATCAGCGAATGGCATTGGAAAAGCAAGATCACGGGACAGTTCCAGTGTTACCATGCGTTCTTCGAAACTTTGGCCAGATACCTTCTGCAAGGGAATCATTGGTCTTTATCGTATAAAACGTTCCCGAATAGGTTCCCAAGTAGAGGAGCCCATCATCGGAGAGGGTCAATGGAGCCATCACGTTGCCGTCGGTTGCCACACTCCAAAGGATGGTTCCACCAGGGGAAACGGCGTAGACTCTGTCATCGTCGCATCCCACATAGACGTTACCACTGGAGCCTATAACTGTCGTGGATCGTACCCAATCAGGCATCTCGAGCTTCCAACGAATCTCCCCCCACGGTTCCACTGCGTATAGTGCACTTGGTGTCAGAACCCCTACGGTTCCAACGTAAACGGTACCGTCTGGACTTATTATGGGATTCGACTTGATACTATCTCCCAACTTCAACGTCCAGGCTACCGTTGCAGTGGATCCGTCGGTGTTTAAAGCGTACAGAGATCCCGAACTGACGCAGAGATAAACCCTTCCACTTTCCGCTATAGCGGGTTCCACAGAAGGAACTCCGTTTATCTCCAGTTTCCACAGTATCGAGCCGTTTTTATCGCATGCTACAAGCCCTTCGTTGATTCCCACGTAGAGAGTCCCGCCTTTATCCTGTACAGGGCTGGTACGAAAATCCTTTTCGACACTCCAAATTTGGTCGCCGGTGAGAGGATCGAGGGCTTTCAAAGCGATTCCGGGCTCTACCACGTAGACGCGGTCTCCAAGCGCTGCAGTGGTGTTGAGGTCGCTCACACCATGGTTCACACCCCACACTTCTTGGCCAGAGCTGTCGAGGTAGATCCAACTGCCCGAAGAAGTGCCGAAGACTATACCGGTACCTAAGATTGAAGGGGAAGAGCGCACAGTTCCACCAGTGTCGTAGCTCCACTTCAAGTTCCCGGTGGCATCCAAAGCGTATACCTTGCCATCATCGCTTCCCAGATAAAGAACGCCCTCGCTATCAACAGCGGGACAGGTCATGATACTGTTTCCTGTGGTGAATGTCCAGAAAACTCTTCCTGTTGTGAAAGTGGAAACGGCACTGGAAGCGGTGGCCCCTCTCGCATCTTTTGCCACAACTTTCCAATAGTAAAGCGTTTCTGGTTGAAGATTATCCAGTCGTATTGACACGTTTTCGATGTTCTCGGCAAGCACAAAGTCCACCACCTCATCCGTGTCGAGGTAGACCGTGTAAGAAACCGCATCCCCATCGGGATCGGTAGAAGGAGCCCAATCAAAGGTTAACAACAAATGTTGATCCGTGGCTCCAGGAGAAGGCGAAAGAAGTGTGGGGGTTGTGGGTGGTCTGTGGATTGTGAAGGAGCGCGCTTCTGATCGTGACTCGGCGCCACGATCGTCTCGCACGCCGATTTGCCAATAGTAGGTACCCGCTTCCAGTGTTTTGGCTGCATACCTTGGTGTTGTTAAATTGGTGACAAGGGGTGTTAATGGAAAAGATCTTCCGAGATAGACGTCGTACACCAATGCGTCACCATCGGGGTCTTCTCCATGCCAGGTAAGCTTTACATCGCCAGAGGTGGTGATGTGATTTGCTGCCGGTGAATCCAGGTCAACCCATGGTTTTCTGTTTCTCTCCGTAACCCAGATGTTGAAACTGTCCCGATTCTTTCCACCGAGTCCGTCGTGGGCTTCCACCGTGACTTTATGTGTTCCCGAATCCTCGTAACCGGCGCTATAAGTAAAAATGCTACCTTCTATTTTCCCAGGACCACCGAGTTTTTGAAAGCTGAGTTCGTCACCGTCTGGATCGGTGGAATAGTCTGAAAGATCGAAAGAAATGGAAAGTCCCTCGCTCATCAAAACATCTGGCAGATTCATAGATGGTGGACGATTTTTGTTGAGGACAGTTATCTGGAAAGAGTCAACGCCTGTACCGCCGTGACTGTCCTCAACAGCAATTGTAATGTCATGAATGCCGGATGCGTCGTAGTCGGGGGTGAAGCTGTAGAGATTTTCTGAGATATCGCCGGGTCCTTTTAGGAGCTCATAGGTGAATGTTTCTGATGCATCTTCATCCCTGGTGAAATTCGGAAGGAGCAGTGTAAGGGTTTTACCTTCCGTTACCTCTTGATCGGGAATTTCGAGAGATGGAGAACGATTGACGTTGAATACGGTGATGGTGAAGTCGGCCAAGTCGCTGGATCCCAAACTATCCGTCGTTTCGATTCCTATTCGATAGACCCCGGAGGCTTCGAAATCCGCCTGGTAAGTGTAAAGTGATTTCGAAACATCCCCCACGCCTTCAACGAGTCGGAAGGTAAGGCTGTCTTCTGGATCGGGATCGGACGCATAATCCGTTAATTCCAACAGGAGTGCTTCCCCTTCTTTTATTTGTTGATCAGGTATTGTGAGTGAAGGTGGACGGTTGACGTTGTGAACGACTATATTGAAGGTGTCGCTTGCCACTTCTTTGAAGGCATCCTCCACTTCGATGATGACGTGGTGGATGCCCGAGGCTTCGTAATTGGCCGTATAGGCATAGGTGTTCTTGTTAACAGAACCTACACCTTCCAGGAGTTTGAAAGTGAAGCTTTCAGATGCATCGGGATCACTGGTGAACTCCAACAAGTCCAACTCAAGTGATTTCCCTTCCAAGATCTCCAGATCGGGGATCGCGAGAGAGGGGGGACGGTTTACATTGCGGACCAGTATATGAAATGTGGAAGTGGAGGAAGCTCCTCGCGGGTCAGTGACACCAATACAGACCTCGTGAATTCCAGAGGCATCGTAGTCAGGGGAATAGAAGTAGCGGAAAGATAGGATCTCGCCGACCCCGTAAATCTTTTCGAAAACGCACATCGCTGGTGTTTCATCTTTCACCGTGGACACGAGATCGAGTTCCAACCTCGTTCCTTCGTCGAGTTCATACTGTTGTTGCAACTGTAGCTGAGGAGGCTTGTTTACCAGGACACAACCGCCAATGAAAATCACGGAAAGGAGTACGATAACCGCAACAAGGCGCTTGATCAAAATGCTTCCCCCCAAACTTTGCGAGGAGATTTGTTATCAAGGTTTCCACGGATCTGGGAAAAGCCACGTCGATTCCACTCAAAATCTCGCCGAGAAAGTGAGATAGTAGTTGGTGGTTATGAAGGGTATGTTTATTTGTGGGAATACTTCCTCGGGTTCCGCGGTTTCCTGGAGGAACTTCAAGAACGCAAAGAAATTGTAGATCCAATCGGTGATGGTGAAACCCTGTGCGTAGATCAAATAACCATCGTCAAGAGTGAATCTATAACCCAGCTCTACGCTCGAGTATGGGTCGTAGTACCAACGTCCGCCTAACTTCAAAAGGGTGTATCCGGCGTTCTCTTTCAAAGTCTGTACAAACTCCTGGAATTCGGTATCCGTGGTGACAGGCTCTGTACGTACGTCCAAAAGCTCTCCGGCTTCCAAGGTCATGAAGAGTTCAGTACTCTTTGTGGGATAGTATCCCAATTGCACGTATCCTTTGGCCCACGTGCCTTGGAGCCATTGCGGCGGTTCTGACTCGGTTATCACGATGCCCGAATTGTTGACTTCTATGTGGGGTTTTAAGGAAAACTTCCCAAACTCGGCGTTGAGATGATAGTAACCACGCAGGTTCCAAAGAAAGATCGACGTTTCGCGTGGTTGGCCAAAATAGGTGGGCAGCAGTCCTGGATCGAGAACATCAATCGATAACTGGACCACGTTGTTTTCGCTTGGGAAATGCCTCAGCTTGACGTTGTAATCGCCCAATATGTCCAAAAGCGGAGCAGAGGAAACTTCAAAGTTCCCCCAAGAGTGTCCTATGCTGGTAAGTTCAACGAAGAAACCCTCAGGATGTGGATCCTTGATGTCTCCTGCGAAGGTTGAAATGACGACGAATAAAAATAACAGGAGGAGCGAATGGTGAACGAATTTTTTCACACTCGTGTGAGCGTACCTCCTTTCTTTCAAATCTTTCAAAACTTTTCAAAGTTCCAACGTGTCACCTGGTTTCATGATTATACACTCTACACCAAGAGTTTCTATTCGTTCTTTGAACTCTTCCGGATTCGCCTCTATTACGGGCCATGTTCCGTAGTGCATGGGTACGACCTTCGCTGGTTTGATCATCTCCACTGCACGGACTGCGTCGTCGACATCCATAACGTAGTTGCCTCCAATGGGTAGGAATGCCAGATCGATCTTTTCTGACCGTAGAAGTTGCATTTCCACGGTCAGACCGGTGTCTCCAGCATGGTAGATCTTTTTTCCTTCCGTTTCGAGAAGGAATCCACACGGGGTTCCTCCGCACTTCACGGTATCCCCGTCGACTATTCCTGAGCCGTGAACTGCCGGGACCATCTTTACACTCCCAAATTCGAAGGTGGTCTTACCCCCTATGTGCATGGCGTGAATCTTCTCCACGTTTTTGGTGGACAGGTACGTGGCGATTTCGAAATTCGCTACTACCAAGCTCCCGAAACGTTTGGAAAGTTCTACGGAGTCACCGAGATGATCTCCATGACCGTGGGTAACCAGAATGTGGGTAGGGGCTGGAATTTCGTCGATTTTTAAAGGACAAGAGGGGTTGTCCGTTACGAAGGGATCGATGAAGATGCGGCTTTCCTTACTCTCGATCAACACCGCGGCATGACCCAAGAAAGTCAGCTTCACCCTCTACACCTCCCAAAAGATATGAGGTTGCGTATGTAACCGCGCATCTCAAACAAACCGTTGGGTCACGGAACAGCGCCATGCAAGCAATAAAGGCCGCGTCGAATGCGTCCCCCGCCCCTTTGCTTGGACCTTTCACGTGGTGTTCCGGTTGAACGGAGAGCGTTACTTTGGCATCGAAGTATTTTGCTCCGTTCGCTCCGGATTTCACAACGAGCCTCCGTGGTGAAATGATCGATCTTTGTTTTTCAAGCCGGCGAAACTCCTCGTTGTTGAGAAAGAGATAATCGAGATCTTTCAACACATCGGATGCTTCGCTGTCGATGTTCTTCACCTGTATTCCACCGGGATCGTAGCTCACCACACACCCGCGTTTGTGGAGAATATCGAGTGCGGCAACAACGAATGAAGGAGTAGTCGATGAGAAATGAACCCACTCGCCTTCGATGACATGACTCAGCAAATCGGGAAGGTGTCTTTCAAGTGCCGCGTTTGCTCCCCTATAGGTTACCAAATGCCTGTTAGACGAGGTTTCCATCACTATGCAAACACCCGTGTTCTCTTTTGTTTGGAAGAATCGCACGTTCAGCGCTTCTTTTTTCGCGTGGGCGGTGACCAGATCGCCCCATTGATCATTACCCACACAGGCGAGGAGGCTGACCTTCGTTCCCAGCTTTTTTAGGTGAAGAGCCGTGTTCAATGCGGTTCCTCCGAATTCCACGACGTATTTTTTCGATTCCACATCACCGTCGGCAGGGGGGAGGTGAGGTATTTGAAAGGCGAGGTCGATATTGACGTCACCCACTACCGTGAAGGTGACGTTGTTGTCCGACCAAGGCCCGGCGCCAGATTCGCG
>QNAP01000006.1 GCA_003641795.1 Thermotogae bacterium
GTTTGTAGATTTCCGACACACCGAGCTTTTTAGCAGCACACAAAACGTGAGGATCGAGTTTGCCGTCACGCGGGGGAGAAACCACCACGATTTCCTCCACTCCAGCGATTCTTGCCGGAACTGCAACCATTATCAAGCTCGACGGAAGTGGTTTCCCTCCAGGTACGTAGACCCCGATGCGCCTCAGTGGCCGGTAAACCAGACCGTAGAGAGAACCTTCCTTGGGGTACAGTTCGTCGCGTGGAAGCTGGCGTCTATGGTATGCCTCTATCCTTTCAATTATTTGATCGATCACATCACTATCTTCTGGTGGAGTGATATTGAGAGCTTCATGTAGTTCTTCCTCCGATACTCTGAAGGGGCCTCCATAAGCATCGAATCGTTGAGAGTATTCTCTCAACGCTTTTTGACCTTCGTTCCTTATGTGCTTGATTATCTCCGCCACCGTGTCCACCAGTTCTAAGTCCATCATCCTTCAATCACCTGCTTTATTCTGTGAATGATTTCGTTTATTCTATCAAACTTAACTTTTTGAGCTATCCGGTTGACCAGCAAAAGCGCACTCACGTCTGTTATCTTCTCTATCTCTACCAAATCGTTGGCGGCCAAGGTGCGCCCTGTGTCCACAATGTCCACAAGCACATCCGTAATTCCCGCCTTGGGCGCAAGTTCCACTGAACCGTTCAACTTTATTATCTCGACGTTCACACCTCTGCTGCTGAAAAATTTCTTGGCCAGCGTGGGGTATTTGGTACCCACTCGATACCCTTCCATGGCTTCTATAGGTACTATGTGATGTTTTGGAGTTATCACACTGAGACGGCATTTCCCGAAAGGAAGCTCCAAAGGGATGAAAAGATCGCACGACCTTTCTTCGACAACGTCGCTGCCCGCAATACCCATGTCTATACCGTGTTCCACGTAAACGGGAACGTCGAAAGGCTTGGAAAAGAGGAGTACATATTCTCCGACATCCACCACGAGTCTCCTTGGATCATCCCTGGTACCTTTTATACCCACATACTCTAATAGCTTTAAAGCATCCTCGCGAAGCCTACCTTCTGGTACAACTACCCGCAGTTTACGGATCGATCTTCACTCCTTTCCCCTTCATGATCAGTCTCCTAGCTTCCTTATATAGGGTCTCTGGATTTCCCTTCAATTCGGTACGGTCGTCTTCAAAAACAGGTTTCACCAGTTGTATCAGGGCGTTCAGATCGAGAGCAAAACCACAAGCTTGAAGCGGTCCAACCCTGTATTCTCCACCTCCTCCAATGGGGCGGCCCAGTTTGGGAGAGTATACCTCAAAAACCAGATCGTCATAATAAGGGTAAAATCTGACGGTGCCCAAATCCACAAAAACCCTATGGTCGCTCAGTGCTTGGACCACCTGGTTCAGCTTTTTGTAAGGTCCTGTTTGACCTCGAAAATTGAAGAGTTCCCAGAGTTCTTCCTTCTTACGGTGATCGATGGGTAACTCTTCAATCATACCGAAATTCCTCCGTCGAAGCGATTCGAAGATTACAGAGGAGTACTCTTCTATTTCCTTTACGGCCTCTCTCCACAATCTCAGGGATCCAATATCGACGAAGACCTCGTCGAGCCCGAGAGCATCAAAAACTGTCAAGAGGATGCTCAGCACTTCCACATGTGTTTGTATTCCATCCCCTCCGATGAACTCCACGCCTGCCTGCCATCTTCCTGAAATCGAATTCCTCAACACTTCGGAAATATAAAAGAGTCTGCGCTTGTCTGAGGTCTTCATGTTGAAGAGAAGCTGGGAAGTTATGTCGGGTTTTACCAAATAAACTTGATTATCGAAGACAATTTTGAGGCCGTCTCTGAGCGAATGATCGTGACTCTCCACCGTGGAGAGGAAGATTTCGGAGTAGTTCCAGAGATCGAAGACTCTTCTCAGTGTCTTCGAAACGTAAGCGAACCTTGCCGATTGCGAAAAGAGATCCTTCGTCATTCCAACACCCCCATCGTTGATATAAAAGTTGATATAAAAAATCAGGGAACCCGGGCGGGTTCCCTTAAGGCGTTTCTATCCAAGGGGGGATAGGGTTCGTTTTTATAATACTATACCACACTTACTCCATTTTTGAGGTTCTCCAACGAAGACATATGGAGTATGTTAACGTTTCTTACTGGCCACTTTCGAAGACAGATACTGGTGAATCGACTTGGCAGCGATCTTGCCTGCACCCATGGCTTCGATAACGGTAGCGGCCCCCGTTACAATGTCGCCCCCGGCATAAACACCTGGTACGTTGGTAGCGCACGTTTCCGGATCTACCTCGATGTATCCCCACTTGTTCAACTTGAGTTCTGGGAAATCCTGAAGGAGTATCTTTTGAGGGCCTTGACCGATGGCTTCTATAGCCATATCTGCTTCTATGACGAAGTTGGAACCCTCCACAGGGACTGGTCTCCTACGTCCACTCTCGTCCGGTTCACCCAATCGCATTTTGATACACTCCACAGCGGTGAGCCTTCCGTTTTCGTCACCCACGTAACGAACAGGCTGGGTAAGCCAGTTGAACTCTATTCCCTCTTCCAAAGCATGGTGGTACTCTTCCAACCGTGCGGGCATCTCCTGCTCTGACCGCCTGTATACCACCGTCACTTTCTTAGCACCGAGTCTCAACGCCGTTCTGGCCGCATCCATGGCGACGTTGCCCGCCCCCACGACAATGACGTTATCTCCCTTTTTAACCGGAGTATCGTACGCGGGAAAGGCGTAAGCCTTCATTAGGTTAACACGCGTCAGAATCTCGCTGGCGGAGAAGACACCGATGAGATTGGTGCCGGGTATTCCCATAAATTTCGGTGCTCCAGCTCCAATTCCTATGTAGACTGCATCGAACTCGTCGAGTATTTCCCGCACTGAAATCGTCTTCCCCACGATAATGTCGGTTTTGACTTCAACACCTAAAGCTCGTACGTATTCCATCTCCCTCTCCACTATCGCCTTCGGCAGACGAAATTCAGGGATTCCGTATATCAGGACACCGCCAGGTTTGTGGAAAGCTTCGAAAATCACCACCTCGTATCCCAACTTCGCCAAATCCGCTGCGCACGTGATCCCTCCAGGGCCTGCCCCTATCACGGCTACCTTTTGTGATCGTTTAGGGCTCCTCTTTGGGAGTTTCAATCCAATGTGCTCGGCTTCCCAATCTGCCACGAACCTTTCCAATCTGCCGATGGCTACCGGCTCGTGATCCTTCATGCGACCCACCACACACTGGGCCTCACACTGATTCTCTTGCGGACAAACTCTGCCACAAATCGCAGGCAGGTTGTTGTACTTCTTGATCACCTCGGCAGCCTTTTCAAAATCTTTTTCGCGGACGTAGCGTATGAATCCAGGGATATCGATGTTAACCGGACACCCCTTTACACAGAGAGGAACCTTGCATTGAAGACATCTATTGGCCTCGGCAACTGCCTCCTCCTCGGTGTACCCCAAAGCAACTTCGTTGAAGTTGTGAATACGTTCCTGTGCTGGTTGCTCCCTCATGGGAGTTTTGCGCTCCGGTATCTTCACAACCATGTCATATCACCGACCTTTTCGAGATAGCGTTGGAGAGATTTCTGTTCTTCCTCGCGATAAATGGTTAAGCGCTTCAATAACTCGTCCCAGTCCACGAATCTGCCGTCAAATTCTGGACCATCCACGCAGGCGAATTTGATCTTGCCGTCCACTGAGACCCTGCACGCTCCACACATACCCGTTCCGTCCACCATGATGGGATTTAGAGAGGTCCATATCTTGAGATCCCTTTCTCGAGCCAGAAGAGCGCAAAACTTCATCATGATGGTAGGCCCAATCGCCCAAGCAACGTCAACCTCGTCGCTATCAAGAACCTGTTTCATAGCGTCTGTGACCACACCTTTTATGCCAAGGCTACCGTCATCGGTGGTGATCAAAACCCGATCTGCGAACCCGAACTCGTCTCTCATGATGACTTGCTCTGCTGTTCTTCCGCCGAGTATTACCGTAACATGGTTCCCAACGCGTTTCAATTCTCTGGCTATGGGATATATGGCGGCAATGCCCACTCCTCCACCTACCAAAAGCACTCGACCGAACCGATCGATCTCGCTGGGACGGCCCAAGGGGCCAACAACATCTGCCAGTTCGTCTCCCTTTTTGCGCGAACAGAGCTCGTAAGTGGTCTTCCCAACGGCTTTGACGACTATTCTAACTTTGTCGTCCTGGGCGTCCGCAATGGTGAGAGGTATCCGCTCACCACGGTCATGTACACGCACAACCAAAAACTGCCCCGGCCTGGTGTGCTGGGCTACTTCGGGTGCTTCGATCCAGAAATCGTAGGTGCCTTCTGCAAGCCGTTGCCTTTTTAATATGCGATACACCGTGTTCCCCCTCCTTTTTATAGTACTACATTTACTAACCTCTTGGGAACGATCACGATCTGCCGTGGTTTTCTCCCCTCCAACCACTTTTGAACACGCTTACTCGAAAGTGCCATTCTCTTTATTTCGTCCTCACTGGCTGTTGCAGAGACCACTATCCTGTCTCTGACCTTTCCGTTAACCTGCACTGCCAATTCGTATTCCTCAAGTTCCAGCGCCCTCTGATCGTATTCCGGCCAGGATTGTTCCACTGTAAGACCTTTCTTTCCCAATCTATTCCAAAGCTCGTCCGCCAAATGAGGAGCGAATGGGGAGATCATCAGCACCATTTTCTCGACTACGTCACGCAGCAACGGCAGGTTCCACTCTGTCTCATTTGTAGAATCCAGATATTTTGAAAGGGTGTTGGTCAATTCCATAAAGCCACTAACAGCGGTGTTGAAATGGAATCCGCCTTCGATGTCCTCTGTGATTTTCTTGATCATGGAATGTAGTTTCCTGTGGAGTTCCTTTTCCTGTGATGTCTTTGGCTCGACTGGACCGGCTTCTTTTGTTGCAGAAAGACGTTCTATAAGCCTGTCAAAGATCTTCCAGAGTCTCTTCACGAATCGACTCACACCTTCGATCCCCGCGTCACTCCACTCGGCATCCTTCTCGGGGGGACCCATGAAGAGTATGTAGAGTCTGAGTGTGTCCGCCCCGTACTTCTTTATCATCTCCTCTGGAGACACCACGTTGCCCTTGGATTTACTCATCTTGGCCCCGTCTTTGTAGATCATTCCCTGTGTGAAGAGGTTGGTGAAGGGCTCATCAAAAGTCAGATATCCAAGGTCGTGAAGCACTTTTGTGATGAATCGAGAGTACATAAGATGGAGTATGGCATGCTCCACCCCGCCAATGTATTGGTCTACCGGCAACCAGTAATTTACATCTCGTGGATCGAAGGGCTTTTCGTCATTGTGGGGGTTGACGTACCTCAGATAGTACCATGAACTGTCGACGAAGGTGTCCATGGTGTCCGACTCACGCACAGCAGGAGCACCACAGATGGGACAGGTTGTATTGAGGAAATCTTCATGCTTTTTCAACGGCGACTGACCCGTGGGTTCAAACTCCACATCTTCCGGCAGCTTTACGGGAAGCCGATCTTCTGGAACAGGAACCGTGCCACACTTTTCACAGTAAACAATGGGAATGGGAGCACCCCAGTACCTTTGACGAGAAATTAGCCAGTCTCTGAGCTTGTACTGAGTGGTACCTTTCCCGTATCCCTTTTCTTCCAACCAGCTAATAATCTCGCCCATCGCTTTGTCGCTCTCTCTGCCTGTGAAGATCCCAGAGTCTCTCATGATGCCGGGTTCCGTATAGGGTTCTTCCATGGTTTTCGAATCCAGAGGTGCTCCAGGTCTGTCCACCACAACCCTAATCTCAAGGCCCAAACTCTTGGCAAACTCGAAGTCTCTTTGATCGTGTGCGGGAACTCCCATGATCGCACCTGTGCCGTATTCATAGAGGATGTAATTAGCAACATAAATGGGCACTCTCTCTCCGTTCACTGGATTGATTGCATAACGTCCCGTGAAAACTCCTTCTTTTTTTGCTCCCTCGGCTGTGCGCTTGAAACGGTCTTCCAATAGCGTTTTCGACACGAATGTCTCGACTTCTATTCGCTTTTCGGGAAGAACTATCGTGTCTACCAACGGTGATTCTGGTGCCAACGCCATGAAAGTAACACCCCAAAGGGTATCGGGGCGCGTTGTGAAGATCTCCAATACTTCATCGATCCCTTCAACAGGAAAGCGCACCAGTGCACCTCTACTTTTTCCAATCCAGTTACGCTGCATCGTCTTGACGTGATCCGGCCAACCCGTCAGCTTGTCGAGATCTTCATAAAGACGATCAGCGTATTCGGTTATCCTGAAGTACCACTGCTCGAGGAATTTTACCTTCACAGGAGTACCGCATCGTTCACAAGCACCATCTTTCACTTGTTCGTTAGCCAACACCGTTTGGCAACTCGGGCACCAGTTCACCAAACCTTTCTTTTTGTATGCCAAGCCTCGCTCGTAAAGCTTCAAGAAAAGCCACTGTGTCCATTTGTAATATTCTTCATCGCATGTGGAAATCTCTCGATCCCAATCGTAGCTGATCCCTATCTTCTTTATTTGGTTTCGGATAGTTTCTATGTTTTTCTGGGTCCACACCCTTGGATGGATACCGTGCTCGATGGCGGCATTCTCCGCTGGTAATCCGAAGGCATCGTAACCAAAAGGATGGAGCACGTTGAATCCTTTCATTCGTTTGTACCTTGCCACCACGTCGCCAATAACGTAGTTCTTTACATGTCCCACATGTATGGAACCCGAAGGATACGGAAACATCACGAGCGCGTAGTACGTTGCTCTATTAGACCACTGAGGGGTTTTGAAAACACCTTTCTCTTCCCAAACCTTCTGCCACTTTTTCTCAATCTCTTCATGTATGTACTCCACAGCACCACCCCTTCTGCTTTTGGCTCGATTATACTATTCCTCACCTTCGTTCGATCAACATCAGATAGTTTTTTAGATAAAACGTCTCAGGTACCGCTAGCCTGACTGGATGATCGGGAGGTTGACCTCCCACGTGAAGGAAAGCAACATTAATCCTGGTATCATTAGCAGCGACGGTTATGACCTCTTCAAACTTTTCTCTTGAGATGATGTGCGTACAAGAAGAGGAGCTGAGCAATCCCCCTGTTTTGAGCAATTTCATCGCTCTCAGATTCAGTTCCTTGTATCCTCTGAAAGCAGCATCTAATGAGCGAGGCGATTTTGCGAGCGATGGTGGATCCAAAGAAACGGCATCGTAGTAAACACTTCCTTGGATCGATCTCAGGTAGTCGAAGGCATTAGCATGAACGAATTCTACCTTTTCAAGGCTGAAGTTGTTGATCTTCACGTTCTCCTTCGCTACTTCCAGGGCGCGCTCTGAATAGTCGAGAAAGATGACGTGCTCTGCGCTACCAG
Source organism: Thermotogae bacterium (assembly GCA_003641795.1). Taxonomy (GTDB): domain Bacteria; phylum Thermotogota; class Thermotogae; order UBA12178; family UBA12178; genus UBA12178. Next base: position 7,389 of record QNAP01000006.1, read on the forward strand.
CCAAGGCGTGAATGCCGAAATTTCCTGTATAAGAAAACGCATCCAGAACCCTTCCGGAAGCGAACTTCCCGAAGATTTTCGCGTTCCATCGCTGGTCGAGGTAAAAACCCGTCTTCTGTCCCTTGGTGTCACAGTAAAATTTCAATCCGTTCATTTCAAATCGGAGGAGTTCAGGGCCGATACCATAAATCCATCCTTCCTCCGTTTCGAGCCCTTCTTTTTTTCTGTTATTAGCGTCACTCTTCTCTAAGATACCTCGAGGTTCCAGGACCTCCACCAAAGCGTCGACTATGTAAGGCCTTAGTTTTTCCATGCCCAACGTGTTGATCTGGATCACTACGTGACGGTCGAATAGATCTACTATCAACCCTGGAAGATTGTCAGCTTCTGAAAAGACCACCCGACAAGCGCTGGAATCACGAAGAAGAGGTTGACGTAGCAAAAGTGAGGTTTTGAACCGCTTCACGAAGAAATCTTTGTCAACAGGTTCGTTTCTCCTGGTGACGATTCTCAGTGATATCTTCGATGTAGGGTTGTAGTAGCCTTTTCCAAGGTAAACCCCATTACTTGTGAAAATATCCACTACTTCTCCTGCCTCCGGTTCTCCCTCGATGCGCAGGATGTCGTTTCTGTATATCCACATATGACCATAGCACACTCTCGTGCGCGGACGGACGAAGACCTTCTTCACAGCTCTACCTTCTCCTCGAAAAGTACTGAGAGATTCACGACATCCCTCACTCGCAATGAGATGGTGTTCTCACAGATCTCGATCTCCCCGAAACTCGGGGGATAACCACCTTTGGGCAGGGACAAACTCCCAGGATTGAAAAGGTACCCCCCTTTTTCAAGAAGCCGTATTTCTGGAATATGGGTGTGACCGTACGCAACCACTTGCCAGTTTTCTACACGAGACAACCGCACTGCTTCTTCTAAGTCCGAGTCGCCATGAAGGCAGAAAACCCGCAGATTTTCCAAACATTTGAGTACACGTCTCGGCATGTCTTCGCGACCGAGGACCATCAAATCCACATCCGCATCGCAGTTGCCTCTGACGAAGGTAATGCTGGTTTCTTTCAGCAATCTCGCCAGTTCCCCCGGATTATACCCTTCGGGAAGAGGGTTTCTTGGACCGTGATAGAGTACGTCGCCAAGGTGGACCACGTCGTCCGCATCTTTCAAAAGGGGTTCCACACGTTTCCAAGCACTGAGAGAGCCGTGCGTATCACTGATCACAATCAATCGCATCGTTTGTAACCTCTTTTAACCACGTCTCGTACGACGGCATCACCGTCTCTACCGAAAGTGAAAAAATGGCTGGTTCAGAGTATGGATGAAGTTCCCCAAGCCTTCGCATCAAAGATTCTCGTTTCTTCCCCGTTGTTTTGAATATACACGCGGCCTCCTCGTCATGGATGATCTCATCCTTCCACCAGTACCCCGACTCTACGGGCCAGCAGTTGTAACAACCGCAAAGCTGCTCTTCTAAAAGCTTTGTCCCGATCTTTTTTGCATCTTCCAACGATGGGAAGGTGCTGTAAACCAGTTTCATACCAAACGCACGGGCATCACTATGTAGAGATACCCTTCGACATCTACCGGGTTGATCTGAACGGGACCATTGGAATCCTTGAAATTCAATTCCACGTTTTCCGTATCAACATGTTGACATGCTTCTAAGAGAAAACGTGGGTTGAACCCTATGATCATATCTTCTCCATCCTTTTTGACCTCGATTTCTTCAACGGCTTCTCCTCGATCGCTGCTACGTGCGGAGACTTTCATTACCTCGTCTCCTACCTCTAACTTCACGGTTTCGGAACCTAACCTTGCTGCTATAGAAACGCGTTTCAAAGCCTCAATGAACGTATTCTTTTCCACCACGATTCGGGTGCGAAATTCTTGAGGCAGCACTGTCTTATAGTTTGGAAACTCCGCATCCACAACACGAACTATCATCTGCGTTCCATCGAAGGAGAATCCCACTCTTCTCCCGTCGAACCTAAGGAGCAGCTCGTCAGAAGAGGCCATTCTCACACTGGAAGCGAAGTCTTTCATGCTGTTGAGCGAAAGTAAAAAGCTGCCCACGAAATTGTACGGATTGGCTGATTCTGCCAGAGCCAATCGGAAACCATCGGCAGCGACAAAGCGCAAATAATCGCTATCGAATTCCCAAAGTACCACGTTCAAGTTTCTCATTATTTCATCCTTGGCAGCGGCAAACATGCTTCTGTCCAGCATGGTTTCCACCTGAGTCGTGGACAAGACGAACTCTTCACCGTTCACATCTGGCGAAAACTCGGGAAATTCCTTTGGATCCATAGTGGGCAAGGTGAAGCGACTTTTTTGAGAACTGAAAGTAGCGCTAATTCCGTCGTATTCGATAACTATCTCACTTCCTGGCAAACTTCTCACCACTTCATCCGCAACCTTACCTTCCACCACAAAGGCGCCTTCTCCATCTGTGGTAAACTCCCTGATTTCTGTAACGAAACCCGTTTCCAAATCCGTGGCACTGATGGTTAACACACCATCAGATACCTTGAAGAGAATCCCTTGAAGAATCGCCTTCACTGCTTTCGCTGGCACCACCTTCGACACCATGGAAAGCTTTGTCGCCAGTTCATTCTTTGGAATCGTTAGTTTCATCAAAGACACCTCCAAGTTACTTGTGTACGTGCAAAGTCTTTATATCCGGTATCGCCTTTAAAACCGACTCGATGATCAGTACCTGCAGAGCGACTGAGAACGGGAAGGCGATCAGCCTGGGCACCATCATTGGAGTGTAAGGCATCCCAAAAAGTGTATGCAACAAGTATGGGACAAGCCAAAGGTTCGCAATGCCCGCAGGAACAGCGATGCTCGCTGTCACAGACCACAGACTCCATTTTCGCTTGAATAGAAAGGCAAAGAGGGTACCTGCAACGACCCCTCTAAGCGCCGCTACAAGGGTAAAATGGGGCATGTATGGACCCATGGGACTGACCCAATAACCTACAATGTCGGCCACAGCTCCTACCACGAGACCATCAACGGGCCCGAAAGCAAGCGCAGCGAGGTATATACCTAAACTTCCTATACCAATGCGCACTCCCTCGACTCCGAAGATAGCGATCCTGAAACTGGCGAACCTTGCGAGCACTACCGTCAGCACAGTAAGCACCGATAAATAGGCTAAACGTGTGACCTTCATGAAACCAACACCTCCTTCGACATTATAGCATTCTTAGGAGTTAAAATAGTCTCACAAGACTTCATGCAGGAGGGATACAAGATGTCCAAGCAGATTCAGAAACGCAGAAGAAAGTACTTTTCGGAAGATTTCGATCCTGCTAACTGGAACCAAGTAGAATTCGCCTTAAGAGAACTCCTTGAAACGCAACTTCGGAACGTGGAAGATCTTGTACTCCTTGTGGAGAAGGCTACGGAGTTGGGCGACATCATAGAAGAAGAAGCAGCATGGAGGTATATCCGCATGACTTGCAACGTTGACAAAAAAGAGTACGCCGACGCCTTCAATCGCTTTTACTCCGAGGTAGTTGCGAAGGCTCAGCCCTACGAATTTCAGCTCAAGAAGAAGATCTATGAATCCCCATTGAAAGATCATCTACCAGAGGGGTACCATCACATGATGAGGATCGTCTCCAACGACATTGAACTATTCAGAGAAGAAAACATCCCACTGCAGATCAAAGAAAGGGAGCTGTCCAACCAATACGGTGCCCTCGTGGGAAACATCACGGTGGACTTCGATGGACAGAAGAGAACACTTCAGCAACTTGCTGCCTATCTAAAAGAACCGAACAGAGATCTGAGAGAACGGGCGTGGAGGAAGCGCTACGAAGGATTGTGGAGCAAACGCCAGGAATTGAACCAACTCTTCGATCAGCTCAAAGAGATAAGGATCCAGCAGGCTAAAAACGCTGGATTTGATAATTACAGGGATTACGTCCACAAACTCAAGGGAAGGTTTGAGTACAGTCCCGAAGATCTCTTCAAATTTCACGAAGCGGTGGAAAAGGAAGTGGTACCTTTTCTTCATGAGAGGACTGAATTGCGCCGTCGCAAACTGGGCGTTGAATCCGTACGCCCCTGGGACACGACTGTAGATGTGGATGGCAAGGTCTTGAAACCCTTCGAAACAACTGATGAACTCGTGGAAAGGGCCATTCGAACACTGAAGAGAGTGCATCCACTCTTTGGTGGAAGGCTCGAGCTCATGAGAAATTCGGGACTTCTGGACTTGGAAAACCGGAAAGGGAAAGCACCGGGAGGCTACAATTATCCACTCCCAGAAACCGGGGCTCCTTTCATCTTCATGAACGCTGTAGGTCAGAGCAGCGATGTGAAGACCATTTTGCATGAGTCCGGTCATGCGATGCACACCTTTGAAACGGTGGACATACCCATTTCCTTTTACAGGCCGAACAGAATGGAGATCGCCGAGTTGGCTTCCATGTCCATGGAATTGCTCACTCTCGATCATTGGAAGGAGTATTACAAGGATGAAGAAGATTTCAAGAGAGCCAAGATAGAAGAACTGGAAAGTGCCATATCGTTCTTGCCCTGGTGCATGACAGTGGATGCTTTTCAACACTGGATATACACCCACCCAAATCATACACCGCAAGAACGTGACGAATACTTCGCTTTCTTGATGGATCGCTTCAATCCTGGGGTGGATTGGAGCGAGTTGGATGAGGAAAAAAAGACTCGCTGGATGTTCCAGCTTCACATATTTGAGGTGCCTTTTTACTACATAGAGTATGGAATAGCTCAGCTTGGGGCTTTGGCGATCTACAAGCGCTATCTAAAAGGCCCCGAAAGCACCGTGGAAGATTACATCAAGTTTTTAAAAACCGGTTATAAAGTCCCTGTGGACAGAGTGTACGAAACGGCGGGGATCAAACTCGATTTCTCCAGAAATTACTTGAGAGGGATCGTGGAGTTCGTGGCGAAGGAGTTGGAGGGCTTGAGAGATGAGAACACGAACAGCCATGACAGGGCAACTCGTGGTATTCAAATCCTGACGGGAGATCCAAGAAAGGCCATCGTGAGGTTATCCATACCCATGATGTTGGCCATGTTCGTTCAAACCCTCTACAATTTGGTGGACGGGATTTGGGTAGCCGGGTTAGGGCCACAGGCTTTGGCTGCCATTGGATTCTTTTTCCCCGTTTTCATGATCATAATAGCCATTTCGGCAGGACTCGGTGTGGGTGCGAGCTCTGCTATTTCAAGACGTATAGGAGCAAAGGACAAAAAAGGCGCAGACAGTGCCGCTGAACATGGATTGATTCTGTCTTTGATCGTAGGCATCGCTGTTGTTGCTGGGGGCTTATCCAGCATCGATAGAGTGCTCGGTATGATCGGCGCCCGGGGAAGAAGTTTGGAATTGGCTCTGACTTACTCCCAAATACTTCTGTTCGGCTCGATATTGCTCACTTTCAACAATGTGGCAAACGGCATATTGAGGGGAGAAGGTGATACGAAAAGAGCCATGTATGCAATGACTTTGGGATCCGTACTCAATATGGGCCTTGATCCCGTCTTCATTTATGTGTTTAAACTTGGCGTGACCGGTGCTGCCTACGCTACAATCATCTCCTTGTTGACGACTTCTGTGATTCTCGTTTGGTGGCTGCTCGCAAGGAAAAACACCTACGTTTCCATCAACCTGAAAGGCTTCAAGTTCCGTGGTGAGATATGCAAGGATATTTTGCGTGTGGGGTTGCCTTCTTCCCTTGCTCAAATCTCCATGTCTGTCGCCATATTTGTCCTCAATTCTTTTGCCGTAGGAGAGGGAGGAGAATTGGGTGTGGCGATTTTTACCAGTGCTTGGAGGGTGATAAACTTCGGTACGGTTCCTCTAATAGGAATGGCTTCCGCTGTTACCGCAGTGACAGGGGCAGCTTTTGGCTCTAAAGATGGAGAGAGGCTGGAAGTTGCGCATCTGTACGCGGTGAAGTTGGGGCTCATCCTGGGAATTTTGGTGATGATCGCTATTCTCGTCTTCGCGCCGCTCATAGCACGGATATTCACCTACTCAAAAGGAGGCGCAGTGATCTACAACGAGCTGGTGGTGGCTTTGAGAGTGCTCAGTCTCTTTCTCCCAGGCACTCCTCTTGGCATGCTCACTTCTTCTATGTTCCAAGGTATAGGTCATGGAGAAAAAAGTCTCATTGTGACCATACTCAGGACAGTGGTGATGCAGTTACTCTTTGCTTGGATCTTTACCCATGTGATCGATCTTGGAATCACTGGGGTATGGTGGGGAATAGTCGTGGGTAACGCCACTGCGGCAAACATCACGTTTCAGTGGGGCAGACACACAGTGAAGAAAATAAAGCGCAGTTTCATTCAAACAGTAAGCCAGGAGGCTAGCTGTTGAGAAAGATGAAAAATTCAGTCATTCCGAGAGACAGACAGTTCTACAAATTCGCAGCATACGGTTTCTTGAAAAATCTGAGGTTCTTCGATCCTTTCATAGTGCTTTTCTTCCGTGAAATGGGGATGTCTTTTTTACAGATAGGAACGCTCTTTTCCGTAAGAGAAATAGCGACGAATCTACTTGAAGTACCCACAGGAGTCGTGGCAGATGCGTACGGAAGGAGAAGATCCATGATCTTCTCCTTCCTTTCGTACATCGCCTCCTTCACCGTGTTCTACTTTTTCCCGAATTTCTGGTTTTACGTCCTTGCCATGGTACTTTACGCCTTTGGAGAAGCCTTCCGCTCGGGTACCCATAAGGCGATGATATTAGAATATCTAAGGATTAAAGGGATAGAACACCTAAAAGTGGAATACTATGGCCAGACGCGTGGAGCATCCCAGCTGGGATCAGCTGTCTCATCGCTGATAGCCGGAGCTTTGGTTTTTTACGCTGGCAGCTACAAGATCGTTTTTCTGGCGTCCATCATTCCCTACGTGGCAGAGCTCTTCTTGATGATTTCTTACCCCAAGGAATTGGATGGAAAAATTGAGAAAATCGGGGACCGTGGGTGGTTTAACACCTTCTTCGCGAACTTGAGAGAAACTGTCAAAAGCTTCACCCGAGTGATGAGGGACTGGAAGGTACTAAAAGCCATGCTCAACTCTGCGGTTTACAATGCGTTTCACAAGAGTACCAAAGATTATCTCCAGCCAGTTCTGGAGCACACTGTGGTGTCCGTGCCGCTTCTGCTCTCTTTGGCGTCTCGGCAACGGGTCGCTATCCTGGCAGGATTGACGTACTTTTTGTTGTATCTACTCACCAGCTATGCTTCACGCAACGCGCACAAAGTGGTGAAAGCTGCGCGGTCTCTGCCCCGCGCCATAAACATAGCCTTTCTGGCGGGTGCCATTCTCTTGCTTTTTGCTGGCACTTCCGTTCACTGGGGGGTGCCGGTCCTGGCGGTGGCCTCTTTTGTAGCTCTTTACTTCATCATGAACTTGAAGCGGCCCATGATGGTGGCTTACATCAGCGACATGATATCCCATAAAGTTATGGCTACCGGACTGTCGGTTGAGTCCCAGCTTAGAACCCTGGGAACAGCGATACTGGCACCAATTGTGGGTTTTTTCGCTGATAGATTTGGGGTTGGAGGAGCATTAGTGCTTGCAAGCTTTGTGATGATCGCATTGTGGTTTCCCTTGAGGGCAGACTGACCCCCTCAGGTGTGCACTTTGAGGTACTCGAATTGGGACCCTATTTCCACAACAGGGGTGGGCGCCCCTTCGCGTAATCTTCCAAGCTCTTTGCACCCCAGTTCGAATGCCGCATTGTGAGATGAAACTTTCACTATTTCTGAATGATTCGCTCCCGTATATTTGTGGAAAAGCAACACCGCTCTGTCCATAGTCAAAGTGCTCCCTGCCAAGGTATCATCTGATAGGTGAGCGATTCCTGCGTTGACCACGACTTCTATTCTACCTAACTTGTAGCGACCGTCTTCAAGGCCTGCAGCTTCCATGGCGTCGGTTACAAGTTCAAGACGGCTTCCCATAAGCTTGTGAATCAACCGGACCATCTCCTGACTCAGGTGTACGCCATCAACGATAATTTCCGCCACCACATTTTCCAAAAGGATCGCTGCTCCGACAGGCCCCACTTCCCGGTGATGGATAAGGGGCATCCCGTTGCAAAGATGGGTGAATCGTTTGACACCCACTTCCACTGCTTTGGTGATCACGCTAAAAGGTGCTTCAGTGTGGCCTATGGAGAGAATTACATCGTATCTTTTTGCCAGCTCCACCGCTTGTCCGAACCCTTCTAACTCCGGTGCAAGGGTCATCAGTTTGACCATAGGATGGGAGAAAACGTTTTGAAATTCTTCATCATGCAATCGTTGTACGTGTTCCAACTTGTGGGCACCCCGTCTTTTTGGGTTTATATGTGGACCCTCCACGTGGACACCTTTGAAAACACTGTTCGGATGCGAATGCACGTAACTTTGTAGCGTATCCGCGGCTTTGAGAATGTTTTCCACCGGTGCTGAGACAGTGGTCAACAAGCACCCCGTTACGCCCCGGGATCGAAGAAAACACTCGAACCTTTCCAAATCTTTCTCAGTGGCACTCATGAAATCCACACCAACTGCACCGTGGATGTGTGGATCAACAAAACCGGGAAGAAGATAGGGAAGACTCGGATCTTCTTCTCCAACGAGGTCTATCTCTTCAACAAAACCACCCTTCAATCTAACAACACCTAAATGGATCCCGTCTTCGGGATCCACCAGATTTACAGGGCCTACCTTTTTTTCGCTCATAGAGGGAGGCATCATTTTATCATTCCTTCGCGCAAACCTTCTATGAAGAACTTCCGAAAGGCGATGAAAAGCACGAACACAGGAATTATCGAAAGTATTATCATGGCGCCGATTCGCCCGTACACAAGTGTTTGCAGCTCATCTCTGATCCACACAACTCCAACAGGAAGGGTTTGCCACTCATTTTTTGTCATGAGGGTACTCGCGAAGAGATATTCTTGCCATGCGAAAACGAAAGTGATAATGGTAGTAGCCGCGAGGGCCGGTCGAACGATGGGCAAGAGAACTTTGTACCACATTTGGAATTCGTTACATCCGTCTATCACTGCAGCGTCCCGTATATCTAAAGGCACGGTGGAAAAAGCCCCTCGCATTATCAACAAACCCCATGGTAGGTTCAACGCCACATAAGGGAGAATTAACCCCCACCACGTGTTCCGCAACCCCAACCGGTCTTCCATGATGTATATAGGGATCAAGTACATGATATAGGGAATCGTCAAAACTGAAATCACCGCCATGAAGAGGAAGTTTTGTCCTTTAAATCTCCTTATCCCAAAGGCATAACCTCCCATAGCACTGGAGATCACCACGATCACTACGGTAACTCCCGTAACCACGGCACTGTTCAGAAAATACCGCCCGAATCCCTCCATCTGCGTGACCACGTAAACGTAGTTTTCAAGCGTTACAGCTCCTGGAATCACAGAAGGAGGAAATTTATAGATGTCCCAAGTAGGTCTAATGGAAGTGATAAACATCCACAGCAGAGGAGAGACGTATACCAAAGCGATCACACTCACAATGAGCAAGATCCCTATTTTGTACTTTTTGAGGTTGCGAAATCTTCTAAGGTGTGAATCACCAAGTCGAGTCATGGTATCACGCCCTGCTTGCAGCTTCTGGTTTGAAGAGACGATTCAAACCCCATGAGAACAAAACTATTATAACCGCGGTTATGTAAGCGACTTGGGAAGCTCTGCCCATATCGAGCCGCTCGAAAGCGAGTTTCCAAGTATAATAGTAAAGAGTGAGGGTTGCCATGCCCGGTCCGCCTTGAGTTACCACTGCCACCAACTCGAAGGTCTTCATGGCGTTTATCAATATCCATACGCCGCTGATCAACAGGTATGGCTTCAAGTTCGGTAAAACGATATACCAGATTTCCTGAAAAAAGTTCGCTCCATCCACTTTGGCAGCCTCTCTGAGGCTCTTAGAAAGTCCTTGCAATCCGGACAAAAGGATAATCAAAGTGAAACCTATCATCTTCCAAGATCGGGCTACTACCAAAGAGTTGAGAGCGGTTTTGGGATCGCCGTACCAATCGATATTCCAGTTGCTCACTCCAAGAGAACGTAGGAAGTGATTGAAGATACCCACATCGGGGAATAGAAGCCATGCAAAAGTGATACCCACCAAAGAAAGAGGAATAACCATAGGAAGGTAGAAGATAACTTGAAAGAACGAAGCTCCGAATCTCAGTTCGTTGATGAGTATGGCCAGGATTAATGAGGCGAGAAAGGTTATCACAAAGTACGGAACGGCGAATTTAAACTGGTTTATCAATGCCGTGTGGAACATGGAATCTTCGAAGATAGTTTCGATGTAGCCTTTGAAACCAATGAACTTAGGTGTTGGATCGGAAGCGTAATTGTACTCCGAAAGGCTGAGGTAAGCCGAGTAGACCACCGGATAGGCTATGAAAACGAGGACGAAGAAAAGTGTCGGAGCGAGAAAGATAAGCAAAGTGAGACGACTCTCTTTCACTTTCGATCCTCCCGCAAGATTTGAATGAAAATAAAGAAAAAACCGGCGGCTTAATGCCGCCGGTAATCTTTTGTTTTACATGGCCCTGATATCCGTGAAGTCCAAGTCTTTCGACTCCTCTTGAATCTTCTGAAGCGCTTCCTCCACGTCCATACGACCGAAGGCAGCTTCTGGGAGGTATTTCATGAGAATGTCCAAATACTTTTGTAGATCCTTGAAAAGTGGTATGGGCTTAGATGCGTTGGCTATCGCCAATATTGTTGGCATCTCATTTTTGAACCAGGTTATCCCTTCACCGTAGAAATCTTTGATCACCGGGAGCTTACCATAGTGGTTGAAGCTCCATTGTTGGAAGTGTCTGGAGAATATCTGTTCCCGGATGAATTGCTTAGCCAGGTCTTTGTTTGGAGACACCTTCGGAATCCAAACCGAATGAGTCCAGATGATGCTGCCATTTTTCTCCGCTCCAGGCCAACCAATGTAAGCGATATCGGATTCATTGCCAGTGACACTCACAAGCTCCATGATATGGCCCTGCGCCGCATAGAAGGAACCAGCTGCTCCCGTTTTCCATTTGGAGTAACCTGCATCGTCGGTGATAGTCCAAGAGCCTAGACCTTCTTTGTACATCTTTTGCAGGTAGGTGAGCCACTTTTTTGCAGCGTCGCTGGTGACATCAAAACCTCTGCCATCTTCTTCGAGGAAGGTTCCGGTCATGGCCATGATGGGGCCACACCAATCGTACTGCATGAACTCGCGATCCCAAATCTGAATGTGGGCTCCAATGGGGGACACTTTTTTAAGTTTGCGGAACCAGTTGAAGAACTCTTCCTCATCCCAGCTGGGAATGGAAACAGGCCTCTCGTTTTCCCATAACCCCGCCTGTTTCATCAATTTCGTGTTGACGCCGATGATCGCCACTTCACCCATGAAGGGGATTACAGGGTAGTACGCTCCACTGCCGTCTGGCTTTTTGTAGCGGCCTGCAGCTAAGAAACCTCCCACAAATTTTTCTGGAGCCATGTTGCCGTACAACATGTCGTCCAAAGGTTCCAGCCATTCGCCAACGATAACGGGGGCCAGCATGGAACCGCTACCACCAACGAAGAGATCAAAGGGCGTTTTGCCAGCCTTCCAATCGGTTATGTAGACAGGAGCACTCCACTTGTCAACTCTGATGAGTTCCACCTTCACTCCTGGATGATCTTGTTCAAAGCGCTTTGCCACTTCTTCCAGCGGGAATTTTTTGAAGATCCATGGAGGAGCGGCGACCCTGAGTACTTCTCCCAAGGCGAGAAACGTCACCATAGTAACCACCAAAGATAGAACTACCCAACGTTTCCACACAGTTACTCCCTCCCTTTAATATAGAGTAAAAATCGAAGATATATTTTTATACATTATACCACCGTCTAAATGGAGTAGAACAATTCATAGGGTCGGTCGTAACACGCTCTCCTTGCCAGGCCTTTCGCCTCTTCGTACGGAATCTGGCTGTTGTCCACCATACTCCCCAAAACGTTGCAAAGTACCCTCCTGAACATCTCCGTTCGTGAGCCAAAGGACAGTAATTTTCTAGAGTCCGTGACCATTCCCGCAAAATTGGAGAGCAAGTCTACTGTAGCTATGTATCTGAGGTGCATTTCCATACCGAACGGACTGTCGTTGAACCACCACGCAGCTCCCAGATTCACGTTTGGAAACGCCCTGGATATGGTCGCCGCTGTGGGGAGATGGGTGGGATCGAGAACATAAAGCACTATCTTCAACCTTCCGTCAAACCGGTTGAGAAAATATCGCAGCCCTTTAACCAGATCTACCGCATTGGTAGAGATATCCCCGCCCGAATCAGGTCCAAATTTTCGAAACAAGTTGTCCCTGTAATCTCTGACAGCACCTATGTGAAGTTGGGTAACCCAGTTTTTTTCGGCATTGAGCTCCCCAAAGTACAAA
>QNAP01000007.1 GCA_003641795.1 Thermotogae bacterium
CTTCATGAGTGTGCCCGTTTGTGAGTGTGAGCAAGGAAGAAAGCGAAGCACAACATGCTTTCTGCAATGTGAAAAAAAGGGAAGAGGTGGTGATCCCCCACGCTCACACAGCAAGCACTCGCTTTTTCCCTCGTTTACATCCACAAAACGACCCTCGCAAAGATTCAGCATCGTGCTTCAGCTTCGCTCTCATCTGCATCCGTGCGGCTTCGAGGTCGTTTTGTATGGATGCTCACTCGGCGCTCGTGAGGCTGTATGAGCGTGGGGGATTCTGATCAGTGGTGCAGGTATATCCTTCGCAAACGATTTCCAGGGCAGCAAAAGAACAGGATGAGAATCTGGTAAGTATCTTCATACTCATTTGTGTTGATACTGGTTTCGCGAGCGTCGAAAGTGCATGGTAGAATCGATAAAACCGGGAGTGGGGCGGGCGATCGCGGTGCAGAGATGCGCTGAGGAAAGTCCGGACTCCCAGGGCGGGGTGCTGGGTAACACCCAGGAGGCGTGAGCCTCGGATAGGGCCATAGAAACGGAAACCGCCCGAGAAGGGCAAGGGTGGAAAGGTGGGGTAAGAGCCCACCAGCGTCGGGGTGACCCGGCGGCTTGGCAACCCCCACCTGGAGCAAGGTCAAACAGGGGAGGTCTGAGGTGGCCCGCCGAATCCTCCCCGGGTGGACCGCTTGAGGGGTGTGGCAACACACCTCCCAGATAGATGATCGCCCACGACAGAATCCGGCTTACAGCCCCACTCCCACGATGCCACTTGGGGGTGTGAAATGAGACTTCACGTGATTGGAGCAGGAAAAGTGGGGAGAAGCCTTGCCAAGGCTTATCGTGCAAGTGGAGGCAAAGTAGGATACCTTGTCAACCGCACGCTGGTGCGCGCCGAAGAGTCGGTAAGATCGGTCGGAGCAGGTGTACCGCTGGTTTTCGATGACCTGAAGACCCCGAAATTCGATGGAATACTCGCCATAACGGTAACGGATCGAGAAATCGAATCGACAGCCAAGCTTCTTGAAAATTGCGATATCACACGTGTGTCCTTTGTTTTCCACGCCAGTGGTTATGCCGACTCACGAATACTCCGCGGACTTTGTAAACCCTATGCCAGCGTCCATCCGATCTTCGCTTTTGGAAGGGTAGTGGAACCCCGGGAACTCCAGGGGGTCTACTATGATATAAGCGGAGATGAGAAGGGGTTGGAGTACGCTTCGAATTTTGTTCGAGCACTACGGGGAGTGCCATTACCAGTAGACGAAAGGGGAAAGAAAGTTCTACACCTGGCGGCAGTTATAGTGAGTAATTTCGGGTTGACACTGATGTCTCAAGCAGAGAGACTCTGTCATACGGCGGGCATAGACGTGGGAGATCAGTTTTTGAAGCTCGTGTATTCCACCCTCGCCAACGTTGAGAAAGTAGGTGTTAAGAACGCCGCCACAGGTCCTGTCGTCAGGGGTGATTGGGCTGTGGTGAAAGCCGAGAGAGAATTACTGAGGGAGCTGGATCCAGATTTCGTGGATCTCTACGACAAGCTTGTTGAAATGACGAGGAGGGAATTCTGTGCTGAATGTGCGTAAGATTGTTGAGCTCAAAGGTAAGGAGAAACTGGTCATGGTGACCGCTTACGATTATCCGTCAGCGCGGATCGCCCAGGACGCGGGGGTGGACATCATTTTGGTCGGTGACTCTCTTGGAAACACGGTGCTCGGTTATGAGAACACCATCCCCGTCACCATGGACGAGATGATCATACACACTCGTGCGGTCCGCAGAGGCGCTGAAAAAACCTTTATTGTCGGCGATATGCCCTTCATGTCCTACCAAACAGGCATCGAAGACGCCCTCAAAAATGCCGGCAGATTTATGAAGGAAGCGGGAACCAACGCGGTCAAGCTCGAGGGAGGAGAAGAAGTCGCGGAGATCGTTCACAAGTTGGTGCAATTCGGCATCCCCGTCATGGGGCACATCGGATTCACTCCACAATCAGTCCACGAGATCGGTGGCTACAAGGTCCAGGGAAAAGACAACGCGAGCAGAGAGAGATTGCTCAAAGGAGCAAAAGCCTTGGAAGAAGCCGGGGCGTTCGCGATCGTTTTGGAAATGGTAACGGATGAAGTGACAAAAGAGATAACGGAGATGATCTCCATCCCCACCATTGGCATAGGTTCTGGACCTCATTGCGACGGGCAGGTCCTGGTGTGGCACGACCTCTTGGGCATGAATCCAGACTTCCGCCCAAAATTTGCAAAGGCGTATGTGAACCTCTATGAAATATGTCGAAACGCCTTAGAGCAGTACAGAGATGACGTAAAAGGAGGGGGGTTTCCTTCGGCTGAACACACATTCACGGCGAAGAGGTGATGTACAAAAGTGTTCCACTACGCCATTCTGATCAACACCTTCGCAGTTTTGATCGGGTCTTTCGCTGGGATAGGTTTGAAAAGAAACATCGCGGAGCGTTATAGAGAGATACTCTTCCTCGCCGTTGGACTTTTAACCCTCGGCATCGGCACGAAAATGGCGCTAAAGTCAGAGGAATTTCTTGTCGTTTTGGGATCTCTCGCTGTTGGAGGCTTGATAGGTGAATGGATGGACATAGAGGGAAAATTGGGACGTTTCGCTAATTTAGTGGAGAAATCTCAGGGCGAAACGCTCTTTGTGAAGGGCTTTATCTCAGCATCGGTACTCTTTTTGGTGGGACCAATGACTATCATAGGATCGGTAAACATCGGAACTGTAGGAAAGGCGGATTTGATTCTGATAAAATCTCTGATGGACGGCATCTCTTCAGTGGTTCTCGGCTCTATATATGGACTGGGAGTCACCCTTTCAGCGGTCAGCGTCTTCATAGTCCAAGGCCTTTTGGTAATTTTTGCAGGGCAACTCAGTTTTCTTTCGCAGCCCGTGTTCTTGAACGATTTCACAGGTGTCGGTGGGCTCATGATACTGGGTATCGGCATCCGAATGTTGAAACTCAGAGAACTCAAAATAGGTAACTTCCTTCCAGCCCTCGTTGTGGTAGTCTTACTCGATTGGGTCAGACTCGCAGTTATGGGAGGTTAAAAATTGGAACTGATACAACTGAAAGCCAACACATACGTACTGCGGGGGGCCACGAACGTGGGAGTGTACATTGAAGACAAGAAGTGTTGGCTCGTCGATACACCCGATGAGAAGAAGACAAGGAATCTGGTCGACTATCTTGAATCCCAGGGCTACAGAATTGAAGGAACCTTTCTGACTCATTTTCACGTGGATCACACACGTGGTTGCGCGAGACTTCAAAAGATGTGCGAAGCATCGATCTACGCCCCCATAGGCGAGCTCTCGATGGTGCGTTTCCCAATTCTTGAAGGCTACATGCTTTATGGTGCTCATCCTCCAAAAGAACTGCGAAAAGGCTTTTTCGAATCAAAACCCAGCCAACCTCAACCGTTGGAAACGGCACCGGAAATCTTACAAAAAATCGAACTCCCAGGGCACACGTTGGACCACACAGGCTTTCTCACTCCCGATGGAGTTCTCTTCAGCGGGGATGCGTATTTCGGAAAAACCGTTCTGAAGAAATATCGTTACCCCTACTTGACGGATGTGGCACGATCGTTGGCATCGCTCGAGTATCTGAAAGAAGTCGGGGCCGAGTACTACGTACCCTCGCACGGAGAACCCACGACGAATCCGGAGCGAGATGTGGAAGCGCAGATCTCGGCGATTGAGAAAGCAATTGACAATGTTTTCTCAGCTTTGAAGGAACCCAAAACCGTGGAAGGGATCGTTGTTACACTCGGATACGTCGATGAATCTTCTGAAATTGGCATGTGGTTTCTCGCTCGATCTTTTGTGGCGTCAGTAGTCAGCTTTCTGAGTGACAGAAAAGAGGTGTGCCCCGCTCTCGAAAATGGAAGGGTGATCTGGAAAAGATGTTGAAGAGAGTGCATAGGGTGGATAAAGGGTTCACTTTGGTGGAGCTCCTCGTGGTCATCGCTGTAATAGCCGCATTATTGACTTCGATAACACCGATAGCCATCAACGCCGTGAGCAAATCTCGAACCACGCGAGTCGCCATGAGTTTGAAGACCCTGGCAAACGGTGTAACGACTTACTTCATCACCGACGGTCCTTCCCTGCCGGATGCATCACTTTCGAACCTTGCAAGTGCTGTAACCCTGGAACGAGTGAAGGAGAGATACTTCATAAGCGGAGACGTTTCAGATTATTCTATAAAGTGGATGGACGGAGATCTTACCGATGGAGAAGCGAGGTATTGCATCGTTTACCACGGAGGCGATCTTGATTCAGAAGAGGCCGAACGTTTCTTCTATGAGCTTGATTGGTGGTCTGATTTAGAGGGGAACTGTACCGCAGAACCAGATGCAACACACAACGCGCCGGCTTACTGCGGACGTGTAGAAAGATTCTGGTGACATTTCGAGGGAGGAGGGACAGTATGGAAGCTACGGATTACATGATACTGGAGCCTTTCAAAAACCTGGGAGTCATCGACTTTAACGATCCGGAAAACGAGCGTAAGATGAGAGAGGCTCTTGAAAAAGTGGCGAGAGGGTTTGGAAGGGAGTATCCACTCGTCATCGGAGGGGAAAGGATCGTCACCGATGAAAAGATCAGGTCTATCAACCCCAGCAATCCCGCAGAAGTTGTGGGCATCGTTTCGAAGGCAAACAAAGAACTGGCCGAAAGAGCTTTGAACACCGCATGGGAAGCCTTTAAAAACTGGAGTCAAACGCCGGCTCACATCAGAGCCGAGTATCTGTTGAAAGCAGCTGATGCTCTGAAAAAACGGCGGTTCGAGTTCGATGCTCTCATGGTCTACGAAGTTGGAAAAAACTGGGTCGAAGCGGATGCGGATCTGGCAGAAGCGGTGGATTTTCTCGGGTTCTACGCCCGTGAGATGCTCAGGTACGCCAGTGAACAACCCTTGGTGAGAATCCCCACCGAGAAAAACGAGCTTCGCTATGTTCCGCTCGGCGTGGGGGTGATCATACCACCGTGGAACTTTCCTGGAGCCATCATGGTGGGGATGACCTCTTCTGCCATAGTCACAGGGAATACCGTTGTTTTGAAGCCGGCCAGCGATTCTCCCGTCATCGCAGCGTGGTTTGTGGATGTTCTCGAAGAAATAGGACTGCCGCCGGGTGTGGTCAATTTCCTCCCCGGAAGTGGCGCAGACGTTGGGGAATATCTGGTCTCTCATCCCAAAACCCGTTTCGTTTCCTTCACAGGTTCCAAAGACGTGGGATTGAGGATCAACGAACTTGCCTCTCAGCACCAGCCTGGACAGAAATGGATCAAGCGAGTGGTCTTGGAAATGGGTGGAAAGGATGCCGTAGTTGTTGATGAAACCGCAGATCTCGACGCAGCTGCGCAAGGTATCGTTGTGAGCGCTTTCGGTTTCCAGGGGCAGAAATGTTCCGCAGGGAGCAGGGCGATCGTGGTGGAGAGTGTTTACAATACCGTGTTGGAAAAAGCCGTAGAACTCACTTCAGGGATCAGAATGGGGGACGTGAGGTTCAAGGAAAACTGGCTCGGCCCGGTGATCAACTCAGCGGCTGCACAAAAGATCGTTTCTTACATAGAAATAGGAAAGAACGAGGGAAGACTGGTATATGGGGGTAACACCCGAGCAGATCTCGGTGGATATTTCATCGAACCGACGATCTTCGCCGATGTGGATTCCACAGCGAGGATAGCTCAAGAAGAGATCTTCGGCCCCGTGGTAGCTTTCATCAAAGCTCGTGATTTTGAAGACGCCATACGGATCGCCAATTCCACGGAGTACGGACTGACAGGCTCGCTTTACAGCAAAAGCAGAGAGAGAATCGAATACGCCAAAAACGAATTCCATGTGGGCAACCTCTATTTCAACAGGAAGTGCACGGGAGCACTCGTCGGAGTTCATCCCTTCGGTGGGTTCAATATGTCGGGTACCGATTCCAAAGCAGGGGGTAGAGACTATCTGCTTCTCTTCCTTCAAGCGAAATCCATATCCGAAAAGATAGTGCTTTGAGCTGTGAAGACCGCGGACTGGCTGAGACGGTATGGTGTAACTCTCAAGAAATCTCTTGGTCAAGTTTTTCTCTCTGATCAACGGATAGCCAAAAAGATTGCGTCCTTTGTACCGAGTGGATCGAAAGTAGTGGAGATCGGTGCCGGTGCCGGCACTTTGACGGAGGAACTTGCAAAGTGTGTGAGAAAGGTTATCTCGGTAGAGGTAGACAGACGGCTCGAGCCTCTCCTTCGAGAAAGGCTCGAGCCATTTGAAAATGTCACGTTGGTCTTCGAAGATTTTTTAAAACTCGACCTCACAGAGTATGGAAACTACGTCTTCGTAGGTAATCTCCCCTATCACCTTGGCACCCGTATAATCGGCAAGTTATTGAAAGAGACTTCCACCGAGCTCGCAATACTCATGCTCCAAAAGGAAGTGGCGGAAAGGATCACAGCTTGTCCGGGATCTAAAGATTACTGTTCGCTCAGCGTCTTCGTCCAAAGCCTTTGTGATGTGAAAGTCCTTTTCCATGTTGCACCCTCCCATTTCGTACCCAATCCGAAAGTGGAGTCGACGGTTATCTCGTTACACCCTGCAACTCGATCACGGGATCCCGAATTTGAAGGATTCGTTAGGAGATGCTTCTCGAACCGAAGGAAAAAGCTTATCAACAGCGCGAAGATATCTTCAAAACTCTTGGAAAGTTTGGGTATACCAGCAGATGTCAGACCCGAGAACCTCAGTGTGGAGGATTACAGAAAGCTTTTTGAGGCGGTGAAAGCGTGGAGGAAAACCTCTACGAGGTGATGCTTAACTCCATAGAAGAGGGTCTCATTGCCGTGGACAGAGATGGCAAGATAATCTACGTGAACAAGGCGGCCAGAGAGATCCTCAAGCTCGATTTGGACGTGATCGGGTCGCACGTTACCGAAGCGATACCCAACACGAGAATGCATATCGTCCTGCGAACGAAAACACCAGAGTACGACCAGATTCAGTACATCGGAAACCGTTCCATCATCACGACAAGGGTACCCATATTTGCGAGTGATGGGACACTCCTTGGAGCTGTTGCTATTTTTAGAGATGTTTCAAGCGCTCGCAGGATGGCCGAAGAGGTAACCAACTTCCGAGAGCTTGAAGCGATGCTCATGGCAATAATAGATTCTACTCACGACGCTATCTCGGTGGCAGATGAAGAAGGCAGGATCGTCCTGGTGAACAAGGCTTACACGCGCTTGACCGGTTTGAGCGCCAGAGATGTCATTGGCAAACCTGCCACCATAGACATAGCCGAAGGAGAGAGCATGCACATAAAGGTAGCCAAGGAAAAGAGGCCTATGCGCAACATACACATGAAGGTGGGCCCTGGAAGGAAGGAAGTTATAGTCAACGTTGATCCCATATTCGTGAACGGCGTTTTTAAAGGAAGCGTGGGTGTAATTCACGACACTTCCGAAATCATGGAGCTCCATAGGGAGTTGGAAGATCTGAAAAGGACCGTGAGGCGGATGAGTGCGCGCTACACATTCGACGATATCGTAGCAGTGAGCAATGCCATGAAAGCGTCAGTAGAACAGGCGAAACGTGTAGCCGACACTAACGCCACTGTACTGCTTCGTGGTGAAAGCGGCACGGGGAAAGAACTCTTCGCTCACGCTATTCACAACGCCAGTAAAAGACGCAAAGGACCATTCGTGAGTGTAAATTGTGCTGCGCTTCCAGAGACACTTCTTGAGTCCGAGCTTTTCGGATACGAAGAAGGAGCGTTCACTGGAGCCAAACGAGGGGGGAAGCGCGGACTTTTAGAAGAGGCGGATGGCGGGACGCTCTTTCTGGACGAGATAGGCAAGATGGGGACGAGTGTTCAATCGAAGTTTCTCAGATTTCTCCAGGATCGTGAATTCGTGCGCGTTGGTGGAAGCGAGCCCACTTACGTGGATGTCAGGGTGATCGCGGCCACCAACATGAACATCGAAGAACTGGTGGAAAAGGGCAAATTTCTGCCGGACCTTTATTACAGATTGAATGTAGTGCCCATATACATCCCCCCTTTGAGAGAACGACCGGAGGATATCCCAGAACTCGTGAGAAGGATAATCCGCAAGTTGAATCAAGAATACGGAAGGGTAGTGGAAGACATAACGGAAGAAGCTCTTCGCATCCTGGCCGATTATGATTGGCCTGGAAACGTGAGGGAGCTGGAAAACGCCGTGGGTCGCTCCATCATCGCAATGGATGTGGACGAGCGCATCATACAAGCTTGCCATGTGGTCATCCCGATGCAGCGTCAAACAGAAAAACCGCACATAGAGCAAACGAAATCGCTGAAAGATATGATTGCCGAATACGAAAAAAGGATCATCCTGGAAACCCTGAAGAAGAACAACTGGCACAGGGAGAAAACGGCACGCGATCTGGGTATCAGCTTGAGGACACTGTACTACAAACTTAAAGAATATGGCTTGACTTCTTGATCGCCAGAATTTTCATTCCCCACCAGATTCCGCTTTCGAACCTCGATCGCGATTCTTGGTTCTTTTATTCTCGTACATCCGCTTATCGGCTAATTCTATCGCCTCTTCGACGGAGCTGGCTTCCTCTGGAACGAGGGCGGTACCGATGCTGATGCCTACGCGGAACTCCTTTTCATCAATCTTCACAGGGGTCTCCACTACACTTTGGAGCCGGTTTATCAGCGTTTCCAAACCCTTTCCCTTCGCTTGTGTGACCACTACGAACTCGTCTCCGCCGTATCTGACCAGCAGATCATCCGGACGGATCGTTCTTTGAACACGCTTTGCCAGAGTTAAGAGCACCAAATCGCCAACCCTGTGTCCTACAGAATCGTTCACCTGTTTAAAATCATCCAAATCGATGAATATCACGGTGTAGGAAGTGTTTTGCAGATTCGTTCGACACTCTTCCAAGGCCGTACGATTGTATGTTTCCGTAACGGGATCTATCCGCACGTTGAGCAGGATCTCGTGAAGGTGAAACAGCTGAGGAATTACCCGAGATACATCGTTTACGATAAATTCTACAACCTTCAACTTGCACCTCAAGCTCAGCCGGCTTTTCGGTCGAAACCAGTCTAAATTGAGGATTCCTGCGACTTGTCCTTCGAAGATTACCGGCACACCCAACCAAACTTTCAAGCGCTGATTCAGCTTCCACAAACGTGGACGGTAAATCACTGGTTTCTTCGTGACGATGACCTTTTTTATGTTCTCAGGAGATACCTTCTGAATCCGTCTGGCTATCTGATGCAGTTCGACTCCGTCGTATGAATCGGACCATACGTAGAAGTCCCAGTTGCCCTCTTCTGGTGTCAATAAAAAAGACCACCCATCGGCTTTCACGATCTCCGCCACCAAAGAAAAAAGATGCGACAGCGTTTCCTTTGGAGACCTACGCTGTTTCAAATCCTCAAGTATTGCTTCTAAGGTCATCGACCAGATATAACGGCTGATCACCCTTTTGAAAGATGGTGGAAACGCGGTGTACCCCAGCCGGTGTAGGAAGATGTACGATTGCAAACCGTGACTCACGAAGAAAACGATAAACCCCACGCTGAAGGCCCACAAGAGAACTTCCAACAAGCCCTTACTCCTTCTTCCTGAACCTCCCGATACCCAGGATCTTTCCGATGTTAGCATCGGGGTTCTTCTTGGGAACTATCTTACCAGATGGGCTCGTCATGATGGTCGTCACGCCTGGACCATGTCCTGCGAGCTTGCAATCGCTATGGATCACCACACCAATGGTTACAGCTCCCTTCCTGTAACATCTACCGAAGGCGTTATCGTGGTCCGTTATGGCAACGATATCTCCAAAACGCAGATCCTTCAACCCCAATTCCTCGATGGTCTTGCTATCAGCAGTCATGATGTCGTAGTCGCCAGTTCCCATACTCATCGATCCAACTCCCGAGCCCATCAACATCCCCGGAACAATAGCGGTCACAGGCACCACGATTTCTTCGCCGCGCTCTTCGACGCCCATCTTTTCCAACAGGTCGGGATCAAGGTTGTAAACGTAAACATCGGGATGGTCGAGAAGCTTGAGGCCCTGACCGAAGGCTTTGATCAATATCTTGTCTTCCAAAGTCAGCTTATCGAGCACATCGTCTGGGAAATCAACGAGGACATGTTCAGCCCCTCCGTGATGTCCCGTCACAACACCTGTGGCACCCTTCGCGTCACCCGAAACCACCTTCGCCGCATTGCCAATACAAGCATAGAAGTTGTAGCCGCGATTTGGACCCTCATAGCGCTTACTCTGATCGAGAATCGTGGAAACTCCGGGCTCCACGTGGTCGGCTTCCCAGCCAAAAACAGGATCGCCCACTTTAACGTTGTACGTGATCCCACCTGTGCCGGGCAACATGAAAGGCTTCCCCTGGTGATCAAAGGAGTGCTTGCCACTGTGTTCGGGATTGACTATGGCCCCCTGAACGGAGATCATCACGAGGCGTTCCTTGTTGGTTTTCAACACGACTCACCCCTCCCAAACTTTGGACTTAGGTAAGATGCCCTCATAGGTGCGCTCATTCCCACAATGCTCTTCACCCTGCTCACCATTTCGACGGATGTTCCAATCTCTCGTGCAACTTCTTCCGGTTTGAGTCGACGATCTACCAAGCCTTCGAGAATGAGATCGAGAGTTGCGTAATCGATACTCAAGGCGTATTCATCGGTGACGCCAGGTATAAGATCGGGGCTCGGCGCACGTTTCACGATACTTGGCGGCACATCCAGTACTTGTGCCAGCTCGAACACCTCAGTCTTGTAAAGTTCGATAATGGGCATGACATCTGCCGCTCCATCTCCGTGTTTTACGAAAAACCCTGTCAAATACTCCGAACGATTCGCTGTGCCTATCACGATCCCGTTAGTTCGCTCAGCGAAATAGTATAGCATGATCATCCTGATTCTGTGTTTTATCCTGTAGAGGGAAGTTTCTTTGGCTATCCATCTGTTCTTCCTGGTCCTCAGTGTATGCAGGTAAACATCTTCCTTTATGATGTCTGCCTCGAATTTCTGCCTCATCCAGCGGTTTAAGTGAGGGGAAACCGTTGCCAACGCCTCTATCTTGAAGTAAGCACCGCTGGCAAGTATCATGGGAGTGATGCTCTTTCTTACGGTTTTGACCCCATAGGACTTTGCCAACTTCAAAGCATCTCTCAAAGCACTTCTGGGTGTGGTGACTTCAGGTAAAATGAGGGCGAGAATGCGCTCACTTTCCAACGCTTTCAGCAGTAGTTTGAAGACAACAGCGGAATCAACACCACCAGAAAGCCCTATCACCGCACGTTCTGCCGAAGTATCTTTAAAGACGTTTCGGAGAAACTCCACCGTTTCGTCCACAACACCAAGAATTTCATCACCTCTAAACATCTTTCACTTCCTCTCGTACAGGCTTTGAGGAAAGTCTGTTAAACACGGTGTCGAAATCACACACCCCACAACCACTGCAATTGCCAAATCTGCAATCGGGAGTTTTTTCTCCCTTCGACGCTTTCACATACTCGTTCCATAGAAAGCGTTTATCGATGCCCGTGTCCACGAAATCCCAGGGAAGCGGTTCATTCCTGTCCACTGTGTCTAAGTAAATGGATTCATCACAGTTGGCCTCTTCAACGCCCTTTCCCCACAACTTCCGATCGAATCGATCTTCCCATTCGTCGAGCATTGCACCCCGAGTAAAAGCTGCCATAACAACTCGCGATAACCTTCTATCACCCCTTGAAAGGAGAGCCTCTACCTTGCTCTGGTGGTAATCGGAGATCTTGAGTTCCGCGGTTCCTCGCAACTTGGAAAGGATTTCGACACGTCTTTTATAGGTCTCCTGGTCCATAAAGCCAACGAACTGGAATGGTGTGTGCGCTTTAGGAATGAAGGCCGAAACGTTCACCGTAACTTTCTTCACCATCCGCCGAATCTTGCCTACAAGCTTTACGATACCTTCCACATCCTCGTCTTCTTCGAAGGGAAGACCGATCATGAAGTAAAGTTTAACACGCTTCCATCCCATCTTTGCCGCAGATTCCACGGCTTTCAGGATCTCCTCCTCCGTCACGTTCTTGTTGATCACATCTCTCAAACGCTGTGTACCGGCTTCAGGCGCAAGGGTGAGGCCGGTTTTTCTAATCGAAGCGATAATCTGTGCAGCTTCCGCAGTAAAACTGTCCACACGCGTCGAAGGTATCGAAAGCGAAACCATGCGGTCCTTCATCAGTTGATGTATACTTCCCAAAATCCCTTCAATATCCGTGTGGTCCATGCTACTGAGTGAAAGAAGTGAGACCTGCTCGTACCCCGTCTCTTCCACAAGATCACGTGCGATCTTTTCGATTTCCTCGCGTGAAAGTTCTCTTACCGGTCTGTAGATCATCCCTGCCTGGCAGAATCTGCAACCACGTGTACAACCCCGCATGATCTCCACTATGCCGCGGTCGTGAACGATCTCCATGTAAGGAACTATCTGCTTCGTCGGCTGGTACCACGGCTTAGTTATCCTTCTCATCTTCACCTTGACCCTCTTTGGTACCACGAACCTGCCAGTTCTTTCCAGACTGCAGAGAGCTGGCACGTAGACGCCTTCTATCCCTGCCAGCTTTTCTAAACGTCTTTTTCTGGACATGCCCTTCGTTTCCAGCACGACATGCGCTACTTCGAGAGCGACCTCTTCGCCATCACCGAGAACAAAGGCGTCAAAAAATGGGGCCACGGGCTCTGGATTTGTGGCACAAGGACCTCCTGCAATGACCATAGGGTCATCGTCAGCACGTTCTTGTGATAACAAGGGAATGTTCGCAAGATCGAGTGCTAAAAGGACTGAAGTATAAGAAAGCTCGTACTGCAGTGAAATGCCCACGATGTCGAAGGCGCAAGCGGGGGTTTTTGTTTCCAACGAGAAGAAAGGTATACCTGCCTCTTTCATTTCCGCTACCATGTCTACCCAAGGTAAAAAGCCTCGTTCCGCGTATATCCAATCTTGATCGTTGAGCAGATGGTAGAGTATTCGGAAACCATGGTGAGACATACCCACTTCGTAAGTGTCTGGGAAGAGCAACAAAAAACGCAGCCGCCCTCTCGGATCTTTCTTGATGCTATTCAACTCTCCGCCTATGTAACGGCTGGGCTTTCTCACGTTCAAAAGCGTCGTATGAAGGAATCTTTCAATCTCGATCACGATATCTCTCCCGCGAAGAAGCAGGCCACCTTCCGATCTTCTTCCACCTCTTTCAACGGTGGTTCTTCTTTGGAGCACACCTCCCTCGCGATGGGGCACCTCGGATGGAACCTGCAGCCAGAAGGCGGATTGATGGGGCTGGGTACATCACCTTTCAAGATGACACGCCTCTTCTTGTAGTCCGGGTCGGGTATGGGTATCGCCGACATGAGTGAGACGGTATAAGGATGGAGCGGCCGATCGAAAAGCTTCTTCTTTGGCGCCACTTCCACGATCTTTCCGAGATACATCACGGCCACCCTGTCGCTGATATGCTTTATCACGCTCAAGTCGTGGGAGATGAAGAGGTAGGTCAGCTGAAATTCTCTTTGGAGATCCTCCATCAGATTAAGGATCTGGCTTCGGATCGAAACGTCGAGCGCTGAAACGGCTTCATCGGCCACCACCAGCTTGGGATTGAGTATCAACGCTCTGGCAATGCCGATGCGTTGTCTCTGACCACCGCTGAACTCGTGAGGATAACGCATGGCGTACTCCGGATAGAGACCAACTTTCTGGAGTATCTCTGCGACCATCCTTCGGCGTTCAGCCGAACTCGAAGCGAGTCCGTGAACGTCCACTGCCTCGCCAATGATGTTGCCAATCCTCATTCTCGGGTTCAAAGAGCTGTATGGATCCTGGAAAACGATTTGCATCTCCCTCCGAATGGCTTTCTGCTTTTCTTTCCGGTTCTCTGTAAAGTGTCTTACAAAGCTTTCAGTGTTACCTTTATGATCGTTGAAGTAGACCTCCGCATATCGTCGAACCTCTTGGGGTAACTTCTCTATCTCATCTCCACTCAGCTTCTTGAAGTGATTTACGTAAGTTTGTTTCAAGTAACTCCGCACTTTCCACCTGGGCAGGAGATAGGGAGTGATATCTTCACCGTTGAAGTAAACACTTCCACCGGTGGGTGGATAGAGCCCCAAAAGCGTCATCCCTATGGTTGTCTTTCCACATCCCGATTCCCCCACCAGTCCGAGGGTTTCGCCTTCGTATATATCGAAGTCCACACCATCAACGGCCTTGACCCAAGCCACGATTCGCTTGAAAATGCCGGCACGGATAGGAAAATGCTTGACCAAATGTCTCACTGAGAGTAAAGCTTCATCTTTCCGTGTCACGCAGACTCACCCTCTCTTTGAACCGCGATGGCGGCCTCGAGTTTGTCAACATGCCAGCAAGCACTGAAATGGCCTGGCGCCACCTCTTCCAAAGGAGGTTCTTCGACACGACATTTGTCGGTGGCGAGTTCACATCTGGTATGAAAACGACAACCTTCTGGAAAGTGGAGTGCGTCCGGCACGGTACCAGGTATGGCGTTGAGTCGTTCATACTCCACGTCGAGCCTCGGTATGGAGTTCATAAGACCCCAGGTGTAGGGGTGCTTCGGGTTTTTAAAGAGCTCACGCACTCCGGCATACTCCATAGCCTTTCCAGCGTACATCACCAAGACTCGATCCGACACCTCTGCTATTACCCCGAGATCGTGGGTGATCATGATGATGGACATACCGTACTCGTTCTGAAGCTGCTTCATCAACTCGAGTATCTGAGCCTGTATGGTCACGTCAAGGGCTGTTGTAGGTTCGTCCGCAATCAATATTGAGGGATTGCACGAAAGTGACATGGCTATCATGGCACGTTGTCTCATTCCGCCGCTAAGCTCGTGAGGATATTCGTCCACCCGTTTTTCAGGCTCGGGTATGCCCACCTTCCTCAACATCTCTATGGATAGCTTACGTGCTTCATCTTTCGGAAGTTTTTGATGCAGCATGATAGCCTCCATTATTTGATCTCCTATGGTATAAACAGGGTTCAGTGCTGTCATGGGTTCCTGGAAGATCATGGCGATTTCATTCCCTCTAATCTTCCGCATCTCGTCCTCACTGAGTTCCAGCAGATTCTTGCCTTTGTAAACGATCTGACCGCTTTCGATCTTGCCTTTTTCGTCCAAGAGCCTGAGGATTGAAAGCGAAGTTACGGACTTCCCGCATCCGGATTCTCCCACGATACCCAGTGTTTCACCCTCGTAGACTTCGAAGTTCACACCGTCGACGGCCTTAACGATACCGTCTTCTGTATAGAAGTACGTACGAAGATCTTTCACCTGGAGTATTGGTTTCTTCTCACTCAATGCGCTCACCCTTTCATATCCTCAATCTTGGATCAAAGATGTCCCTCAAGGTGTCACCTATGAGATTCCAAGCCAACACGAAGAGCACCATGGCTGTGCCGGGAAAGACGATCGTATACCAGTATTTCAGCGCTTCACCATGTGCTCCGAGCATCCAGTTGCGCGCGTAGTTCAGTATGGCACCCCAGTCCGAGTAACCTTGCGGGGCGCCGAGCCCCAAAAAACTCAAGATGGCCGCCGTTATGACCAGCGATCCCATGCGCATGGAAGCCTGTATGAGAACGGGAAAGATAGTATTTGGAAGCAGGTGCTTCACGATGATACCGGGGGTACTCACACCAATGGCTTTAGCTGCGAGAACGTACTGTTCTTCTTTCGCTTGAAGGATGTTTCCACGTATCAATCTGGCCGTGCCCATCCAGCCAAAAACGATCATCGCGATCATCACTTTATCGAGTCCCGTCCCCAAAAGTGTTGTCAAAACTATAGCAGCGATCAGAAATGGGATCGAAAGGAAAATATCGGTAATTCGCATGAGTATCTCGTCTATCCATCCACCATAATAAGCCGATATGGAACCTATGAAAAGTCCTATCAATGTGGAGACTCCCGTCACGATAAGACCTATTCTGAAAGCCGTTCTTGTTCCCCAAACAACTCCGTAAAATATGTCACGTCTCTCGCTGACGCCAAAGGGATGTTCCTTAGACGGAGGCTGAGGATCGGGACTCCACGTTACGATGGGCATCATGTAGGGTTCATACTTGTTCGACGGTTGAGGGGGCGCTATCACAGGAGCAAAAATGGCTACAAAGATGAAAAAAAACAGCAAAGCTAAACCCAAAACACCCGAAGGATTTCTGAAGAACTTCTTCAGCATGCGCTTGTACTCTTTTTCCATGTCCATCACCTCATGTCAGTCGAATTCTTGGATCGATTATGGCGTAAAGTATGTCGATAATCAGGTTTCCCAGAACGAGGATGGTTGAATAAAAGAGAACCCCGCCCATGACCGATGCGTAGTCCAATTGCGTCGCAGCCGTAGCGACGAAACTCCCTATCCCGGTCCTGTTAAAAACTGCTTCCACTATGACAGTTCCTGAAAGCAAGCCTATTATCATGGCACCAGCCACGGTGGTAACAGGAATCATAGCGTTTCTCCGAGCATGCTTGTTGATGACAGTTCGCTCGTCCAATCCCTTGGCTCTGGCGGTTCTGACATAATCCTTTCTGAGCACCTCCAACATGCTGCTTCTGGTGATACGTAGCAGGTATGCCCACCAGAGCCAGGATATGGTGAGTATGGGACCTACCAAGTGTCTGAGACAGTCCAGAAATACTCCGAACTGCCCGTTTAGCAACGCGTCTATGCTGGGTAATCCTGTTATATGTTTGAAAGCAGAAGATTTGAAGATCTCCTCGGCCCACAGGCTCATATTACCCGGTGGAAACCATCCAAGGACGCTGTAAAAGATCATCAACACGAAAAGACCGAAGACAAAGTCAGGGAAAGACCAACCAACGATGGCAAAGATTCGAATGAAGTGGTCCACAGGCGAGTTATGTCGCACAGCAGCCGCCACACCGAGCCAGATACCAACTCCCACAACTGGAACAAGAGCGTAAAGCGCCAACTCTACGGTGAACGGTATGCGTTTTGCCATAGCACTCGCTACGGGCTCTTTCCCCACCAAGGACCAGCCGAGATCGCCTCTGAGCACGCTGGAGATCCACTTTCCATATCTCACGATCAGGGGATCGTTGAGACCGTATTTGTCTTTGAAGCGCTCCATCTCCTCAGGACTTAGCTTCTCCGCGAGATTCGGATTGATGTATGCACTCAACAATTTATCGGGCCCCAGCATTTGGAAAAGCCCGAAGACGATCAAAGTGATACCAAAGAGTACCAGCGGCAGCAACAAGAGTCTTCGTATGATGTAGGCTGTCAAATCTGAGTCACCTCCAGCGGCAAAATAAAGCCGGGGAAATTCCCCGGCCAAAATTCTACCACAACAGTGCGACGTTAGAACTCGATGGAATAGGCGTAGTAGTCATCGCCTGGCCTCATCGGGTTATGATACCAACCCTTGAGCCAGCTTCTGTGAACTCGTAAACCCAACGGTTGGTAGAGAGCCATGCCTAGTGCGCGACTGTATACCACTTTAGCAACGGATTCGTACATCTCCTGTCTCTTGGCAGGATCGGTTTCGGCAACGGCTTCTTCGATCACTTGGTTCAAAGTCTTCCCCCCGAGTTCCTCCAAAGGTGTGGTGACGAACTTCTCGTAGTTCTCACCTTGCGAATGACCGTAAACGCCGTTAGAATGGTAATAGGTGAAGATGAAGTTGTGGGGATCTGGATAGTCTGCCAACCATCCTATGATGAACGCTGGTAGATAACCCTTTCTATAAGTGTCGAGGTAAGTCGGCCACTGCACGCCCCTGACCTCAATCTTGAACTTCGGATTGAGTTGTTCAATGTAGAACTTCAGCATTTCGGCCGCTGTTTGACGTGCCGAGTTACCTGTGTTGTAGAGGAGCGTCATCTTGAACCCTTTCTTCCAAAGCTCACCGTTGAAAGCTTTTTTGAACTCTTCACGTGCTTTAAGCAAATTGAACTCGTACATGGGCAGATCTGGATTGTAGCCTATGAGACCTTCGGGTAGGGCATATGGAACCCTCTTACCAAGCCCTCTCAAAACCTGGAGGATCATGGCGTCGTAGTTGAAAGCATAGGAGAAAGCTTTTCTCACATGCTCATCACTAAAGAAGTCGGGTGGAATCCCCTCACCGTCGAGTTTGCCGCTACCTATGTACTTACTGTCAGACTTGATGGACCAGTTGAAGTGCAATGCTGTAACGCTTATCGTGGGAAGCCCTTTGATAATCTCAATGCCTTCTTTACCCTCGATCTGGCTGAGGAACTGAGCGGGCACGTAGCAAACATCGCCGTCTCCTTTTTCAAAGAGCGCCCTTCTGGTTGCCCATTCGTCAACTCCCCAGATCACGACTTTCTTGATCTTGGCAGGCTCCCTCCAGTAGTTTTCGTTGGCTTCAAGCGTGACCTTCTGCTGAGTTCTATCCCATTCGACAAGCTTGTATGGTCCCGTTCCGTTAGCGACAGCGTAGAGCGGTGACTTTTCCTTCTGAATGTCGTGGTACTTCCACCAAGTGTCGGCCTTCCCATCCCAACAACCTACTTCGACAGCCCATTCTTTGTCTAAAACAGCGCTCCAGCTGCTACCTTGAGCGAGTATGGCCATGAACGGTGCGAAGGGCCTTACCAAATGAAAGACCACCGCATCGCCTTCCACTTCGATGGCAGGATCGATATAGTCAGTGTAGACGGAGACCAGCTTATCCTTGTACTCTGGCTTCGCCTCACCGTTTTCGTCGATCATGTCGCTGTAGGAAACACCGAACTTCTCTTCGACAAACCCCTCAAGGGAGTCAATACCGAAAAGCGCTTCCCAGAGCATCCACATGGGTCCTCCAGCAGGATCAAAGATGAGACCGCGTTCAAAAGAGTATTCCACGTCTTCTGGTGTCAGGTCCCCTCCAAGATGGAATTTAACGCCCTTGCGGATATAGAACTTGTAGGTCTTGCCACCGTCAAGCACTTCCCACTTTGTGGCCAATCTCGGGACAAAGTCTGTGACACTCTCTCCGTTGTAAGCTATGAGGTTTTCATAGACATTGTAAATGACCTCTCCACTGGCAGTGTCGTATGCATAGTGTGGATCCATGGTATCAGGCTCGCTTATGGTCAGATCAACCAATGTGGTGGGGTCGCCCTTCACTGCAAATCCAAAGACTGCCAATGCCATCAGTGCAACGATTGCCCAAACCTTTCTCATCCATCACACCTCCTCACTTAAGAAGTATTTCCACCGAATCGTATTTTATCACAAACCCGTCTTTCGATGCAAACAACTGAGCATTCCAAGACCACAAATGGATATGGAAATACCCCCAGTTGCTGAAAAATAATGGGGGATAAAGATCTTAGAAGATTGGAAAACTGTCTTCGAAAGATATCTCTTCACCACTGATCAAATCCCTCACGATCACACAACATCACGAGCGTCAAGACGATATTCTCATCCCACCCTTCTAATTTCACATTGCAGAATGCCTGTCTTGCGTAGCGCCGAAGCGAGCACTCGTACAAACGGGCACCGAGCTACACGGATGTAGCAAGTTATTTCTCTCCGCCTCCCTTAGAATCCCACACGATCACACAGCCTCACGAGCGCCGAGTGAACATCTTCCACTCTCCTCCTTGATTTCACATAGCAGAAAGCTTGTCTTGCGTAGCGCCGAAGCGAGTACTCATACAAACGGGCACCGAGCTACACGGATGTAGCGAGCATGAAGCTGAAACAGGATGTTGAATCTTCATGAGTGTGCCCGTTTGTGAGTGTGAGCGAGGAAAAAAGCGAAGCACAACAAGCATTCTGCAATGTGA